>JAOZQW010000338.1 GCA_029932015.1 Candidatus Fermentibacteraceae bacterium | reverse complement strand
AGAGACTATCCAGGCTAATAGCAGTTGTGCTCCTCAGCTCAGTTCTGATGTCTGCTTCCTGTTCTGAGGAGGGGGGGAGCATCAGAGAGACTTCGGTGATCAGACAGTGCAGAGCCAATATGAATACTCTCTGCACTAATCAGGCGACCTTTGCCATTGTACATGGTAACTGGGCGGCAACAACGGAGGAACTGGATGAAACCTCCGGAAGAATATGGCCTCTGAGCTGTCCGGAGACCGGTGACTCGTATATCAATGAGCTCAGAGACTCAGGAGACAGTTATATCATAAGCTGTCCTGCAGGACACGGATCCATCGAAACAGGCAGGAGAAGCTGGAGCGAGGGGAGCAGCGAATGACCGTACTTCACAGGGATGACGGGACAACTGTCATCCGTTTCGATATGGGCGAGGAGATCGTTTCAGGCATAGGAGACTGGTGCTCTGATATGGGAATAGAGGCCGCGGCAATTGTCGCAGGCATTGGCATGCTCAGTGACATCACCATCGGCAGGTATGACGGTCGGGAATATGTAAAAAGAACCATAGATGAATCCTCAGAGATACTATCTCTGCAGGGTAATGTTTCAATAAAGGAGGGGGAACCATTCGTTCATCTCCATGTAAGCCTTGCAGATGAGAGCTTTTCAGCGGTAGGAGGCCATCTTTTCGAAGGAACAGTCTCGATGACAATTGAGCTCGTTATCATTGAACTGAACTCATCTTTCGTCAGAACACCCACGGGGGGCACCTTCTGGAAGCTCGAAAAACGGTAGCTGAAACGACTTCCGGACTTGACTTCGAGGTGCTGATTTTAAATATATGCGTTCCTAATGGGGCTGTAGCTCAGTTGGTATGAGCACCTGACTGGCAGTCAGGGGGCCACGGGTTCGACTCCCGTCAGCTCCACCAGTTTAAGGCGGAGGATTACCTCCGCCTTATCTGCTGGGAAGGATAGCATACTTCCGGCTCCTGAGAGTTTTTGATACTGGAAAGCCAGTGAATACAGGGACTTGCCGAACTCATTGTTATGTTCTATCTTAGTGGCTCCCTGAAAAGGGTAGGGGTAAAAACAGAAACCGGTATTACAGGTTCTACACAACCATAACTCACAGGAGGACGAAAGATGACTAAAGCCGATATCGTTGCCCGTATTGCAGCACGCAACGACATCAATCTGAACAAGAAAGATGTTGCAGTGATAGTGGACAGCTTCCTTAACGAGATCAGGGAAGCACTCTACGCTCACAAGCACATTGAGATAAGGCGTTTCGGTACTTTCAAGGTAGTCGACCGCAAGAAGCGGATCGCCAGGAATCCTCACACCGGCAGCGCGGTTGAGGTTCCTTCACGCAAGGTTCCGGTATTCAAGCCTTCAAGGCTGGTCAAGAACAAGGTAGCGGAGTAAATGCCAAACGGTAAGAAGCGTAAGCGTCAGAAGATAGCGACCCATAAGCGTAAGAAGCGTCGTCGCGCCAACAGGCACAAGAAGAAGAAAGTCTAATTGAGAATAGCGATTCTCTCGGACACTCATATTCCAACCCGGCTGGGCGCTCTGCCCGGTCGGGTTTATGAGATCTGCGCCGAGTGCGATCTTATTCTCCATTCAGGTGATATCGTCGAGCGGGAAGTCATCCGTGACCTGGAGCGGTTTGCACCATTGAAAGCCGTCCATGGAAACATGGATCCATACGACATCAGCACACGGTATCCTGAATCACTGATCCTCGATATCGAAGGCTTCAAGATCTGCATGACACATGGAACCGGATCAAGATTCGGGATTGAAAACCGCATATACAAGAGATTCAAGGACCTGAAACCCGATGTCATCATCTTCGGACACTCACATGTCTTCCATTCGGACATACATGAGGGTACTTTGAGACTCAATCCGGGAGCACTCTGTGAGCGCAAGGGAAGAAGATCCTTCGCTGTTCTCACGCTGGAGAAGAATTCCCAGCCGGAAGTAGAACACATCCTGTTCTAGTTCAATTCCAACAGGAGCACGATGATGAAGAAGAACCTATGGATAGTACTTGCTATATCGGCAACTGCAATGCTCACAGCCTGTGGAGCGAGTGAACCCGCTCAACCTGATGATACAGCTGACCAGGCTGCCATCTCTGACAACGCCGAGGTTGTGCATGTCGAATCACTGGCAGTTATAGCGGAAGAGGCCAGAATCGATTCAGTAGAGAATCCTCACGAGGATGAATCACCAGTCGAGATCGAAGAGTCTGAGATAGTCTCAATGACACTTCCCGAGCCATGGCCTGCCGACTTCACGATCCCCGGATGCTTTGAGATAACTTCCAATGAACCGAATGAGAATGGTGATCAGGTCCTCGAAGCAATTGTCCCTGAAGGTACAGACCGTCCGGGAATCTCGGATATTGGGGAGTACTTCAAAGACCATATCGATGGATGGGGAAGACCCGCCGAGGATAACTGGGAATGCAATATCACAGCAACAGGTTTCGAAATCCCTCTCACTCAGGGGATTAGTCATATCAATGTGCATGGTTGGTTAGACAACGACAACAAACTGACTGTGGAACTCATCTGGACACTGGACGCAGAATAGTGCTCAACTATTGATTCCTGAATCTTCTCGGGCTATTATCCATCTCCCGGTAAGACCCGGACACAAACATCTATGGTGCCCCCGTAGCTCAGCTGGATAGAGCGTCGGCCTCCGGAGCCGGAAGCATGG
>JAOZQW010000061.1 GCA_029932015.1 Candidatus Fermentibacteraceae bacterium | reverse complement strand
CATACCTTGTCAACTGGAGCGGCACTCCCGGCAGCGTCATGCTGGACGAGAATGCAGTTTCCCACGAGGTGGGCAGCATATCAGATCTGAGATGGGTGAAGCCCTGTGAAATCAGCAATGATGAGTTCCCGGATGTGTTCGTAAACACATCAAGTGGGTGCTACTGGTATCGCAACTATAGCGTAGGGACTCTGTTTCATAGGTTCCCTATACCACAGGAACTTGAGGACATTGGAACCGGTGACATCAACAACGACGGTCTGAATGACATCGCTGGATCATATCGAGGAATGCACGGGGGATTCATCTGGCTCGAGAGGGTAGGCGGCGGCTGGACTGAGCATGATATCTCAACAGAGCTGCAACCCTACGATATCCAGGTCCTTGATTTCGATGGTGACGGTGATATCGATATTGTTGGTTGGTACCTTGATGGAAGCATACCGGATCAATACTCGGGCATTTCCTGGTGGGAGAATCTCGGAAACGGTTTGAGTTGGGAAAAGCATGTGATATATGAAGAACCTGAAGAAGTATGGGGAATGGGTTCTCTTGATGTTTCCGACTATGACGGAGACGGTGACTACGATGCTGTCGGCGGTTCCGGTGACAAGATCTACATCTTCGTCAACCCAGGCACGGATGACGCCTGGGTGCGACAGGTCATCGAGTACCCGACTGATGAGTATTTCGAACAAGTGTATTTTGCCGATCTGGATGGTGCAGGTAATGAGGAACTACTGACAACGGATTACTTCGCTACTGGTGATGTACTCTGGTTCGAGGAGATCTCTCCGGGCACATGGACCAGTTATCTAATCACTACTTTCCCTTACCGAGTGACAAATGCTGTACCTGGAGATTATGACGGAGACGGTGATCAGGATGTAGCCGTATCTTCCACTGCAGAAGGCTCCTGTCCTTACTACCTCATGTGGTACGAGAACCTAAATGGCGATGCATCCGAATGGGTGCTCCATCCGGTCATATCGGATTCAGAGGATTCAAATAGAATTTACTGTGCTGATTTCAATCAGGATGGGACAGATGATCTCCTGGCACAATACAGCTCATACTCGATTCCTGCCAACATTGCTCTCTGGTGGGACTTCTCAGCCGGGATCTACCATGAGAGTGTCTGCTTCCTCGAGTCCTCAATCCTGTATGTGAATGATGTTCACTGGAATACCATCGACTGGAGCGCAACTCTTCCGCCAGAGACCTTTGTCAGATTCCAGGTGCGGTCTTCTGATGACTTCAGCAGCATGGGGGACTGGTCAACCTTCATCACATCACCTGGGAGCATAGCGCCCTATGTGACGGACGGTGACAGCTACATCCAGTACAGGGCAGCCCTTCATACGACGGACTCCACGGCTACACCCATACTGAACAGTGTGGCTGTGTCATGGGATCCAACAGGCATCGAAGAAGGTACGGAGCCTTCAGGTCTCACCCTTGCTCCTGCCCGTAACCCGTCTATCGGCTCGTTGGAGCTTCTGCTGGGCATTCCATCCGGCATGCATGTACGACTGGATGTATACGATACAACAGGCAGACTTGTCTCCACCGCATTGAATGGGGAACTGCAGCGGGGAGATCACTCCATCATTGTGGACGATCTTTCACCGGGCCTCTACTTCGCACGGATGACGGCAGGAGAACAGACAATAACAGAGAGACTGACTGTAATCGGTCGATAACCCATTCGCAACCGGGTCTCCGTGTTTTGTGAATGGTCAGGACTGATACAGCACATGTCTGTTCACATTCACGGATACCCTCAAGGGGGTAGCCGTGCCTGATCAAAAGAAAAACTCAGCAAGCTCCATCATCGCCCACGTCACAGTGCTTCTGGTTCTCCTGGCAGGAGCAGTATCACCTGTTCTCGCCACAAACATGTGGGAGACTCACGGCTACGACTATGAATATGAAATCGAATCTGAGACGATCTTCCCGGTGGGCTGGGACCTCGGAGGTGCATGGTTTTCATTCAGGGATTACGCAAAGGCCTATCTGCCAACTGCCATTCCCGATGCATATGCCAACGGGAAAATCAAGGGCTTGCTGGGTGAGGCCTACGAAGCCGGGATGAATATGGTCATCATACGCACAGAAGGTCGGATGGATGCCCAGAATATGCCCGATACGCTCGATGCTCCGACGGATTACCTTTCTGATAGAGCAAACATGCTACGTAAGAGAGGGCTCCATGTCATGCTCGGGGGGTTTATGGATATACTGGACGATACTGAACATAACGATGATGTAAAAGCAGTCATCGAGAATTACATAACGGGCATGATCAGCCCTCTGGACTGGGGGAGTGTAATCGGGATCCATGGTTTCGATGAACCGGATAATAAATACGATGCCTCCTCTTCCCAATTGCAGGAAAGCATAAGGGTAGCGCTTTCCGACTTCCACAACTGGAGCAACGAAGAAATCGACCCTGGAGGTCTTTCATATCCCTTCGGCTGCTTCATGGCCAAACCGGCTATATATCTGCCAAATCTAGAATTGCCGCATATATATCAAGATCCTGCATTCAACAGCACTGTCTTCCAGCTCTGCAAGCGCCAGGACTTCCCGATGCTGGACTGGTATCCATGCAAGACATTCCCCAGGAGCGTCACTGAGTCATCAATCCAGTCTGCGGATATCCACGGCGCCACCGATTTGCTGCCGACTCCTGCGAGCAGTGACCACTACAGAGCTTACAACACCCGGGACGAACTATGGACTATTGACTATGACGAGTCGGCACAGGAGACGGTATTCCATGTTTATGAAGTGACAGGCGAGGGCCAGATGGGGTCCACTGACTTCCTTGATGTCTGGTCTCATGATGTACTGGTAACCTGGCCATTCGAGACCGCATCCAGCGACTACAGAGCTTCCGATATCGGAGGGCAGGCACCTCTCGGGGCACAATCAGAATGCTGCTGTGGTCATGTACCGCGTGGATGAAGAAGTCGAGGATGCTGAAATCGTCTTCCACAACGGGTCGGAGCTTCGGCTTCAGAGCATGCCTTCAACCGGGGTGCCTGATGAAGAGACTCTCTTCTTCTGTGTCGGTGAGCAGGACTACAGGCAATCCCGGCAGTACCGCGACCTGGATGGTATCATCGGCACAGCAGGACTTCGCGTGCTCTGGTGCGGAGTGGGGGAAGACAGCCGCGGACAGCCTGTGACTCGTGTGAGGATATTCAGGAAGAAACAGCAACTGTCGCTGATAGAAGAGATTTCCTCGCTGGAACTGCCATACAGTCCTTATGACTTCCAGCCCATCGGTGCCGTATGGGGTTACTTCTGGCATTCTGGCGGACTGCATAATTTGAGCGGTTTTGTCCTATACGATGATGACGGAAAGTATGTAGTTGTCCATCAGGACGAGCATACGGGTGACTGGGTTGCGGAAGGAGCACCCACTCAACCTTTCTCTAATCTCTTCGAGAACAGGATCAATCCCTCGGTCCTGTTCGCTTACAGGGAGGTGGCTTGGCCAGCGAAGCAGTTCCTGCCTGCGCGAGATCTGCTGCTCTCGGTGGTGAGCGAGCCCATGATTATTGGTCTCTATCTGCAGTGGAGATCGGGTACAGAGAGCAGCATGGCGCTAAACAGTTGCGATGAAATATTCTTCGATGGCGCGCCTGGTTCAATGATTGAACATGCATCCTTCAGGCGGGTCTGGGGCAGTAATAAGACCAGGTTCTTCTTCGGCGGGGAAGGTATCATGGGAGTATATAATAGCACACCTGTGGAATTCCCGACTGGCTGGGAAGGCATAAGCGCCACGAATACCGCCCGTAACGGTAATGACTGGGGCACAGTCAACGGCCCTATGCGTGTTCGGCATACACGTCGCCCATGGGTCAATACTCTTCTCTACAAGCGATTTGCCGCTCAGGGCACGTCTTCGGATGTCTCAGTGCGCTTCGGCAGAATAGACTCCTGGAATGAGCAGTCAGATACACTGCCCGGGTATGCCACAACCGAACTTCTCTTCGAGAATCTCTCCAGTATCGGTTCCGGTCAGGCAGGTCATGATCTGGGAGCCTACGATATCATGTTTGAGTATGGCATAGCAGAGACAACTGAAGAAGATAACTGCCTGTTCGCCAACATCCAGTCTTTCGGAAGGTACCAGCAGGAGAGCGCTACTTTCATGCCATCCCACAATACCGGGTACATGGAAGCGGATACCCTGCTCTACATGACAGTTGCCCCGATCGTTCACGGCTGCAGGGGTATATCTTTCTACGGCTTGGACATGGCGCTTCTCTGCGGCTCTCCGGATCAGACCTCGGCATATCGAATGCCGAACAGGCTCCTGAACTGGGGACCGAGCAGGGATGGTGACAGCAACGGTGACATTGACATGGTCGACCGCGTGCATGATGTGGTCAAGATGCTTACGGGAGGTCACGGTGGGCCAGACTTCCTTGGCGCTCTCGTCGATCAGGAGAACTGGACAGTTCTGGATGAGGATCAAGCGGTAAATGCATCTTATTCGACCCACTCCGGATTCACTCCGTTTTCTCCGATGGATGAACTGAACTTCATTGCTCTCATGGAGAATGCGACAGAGGATATCCTCCTGATAGTTGCGAACGACTATCCCTCAGATCCAGATAGCTATGCAGGGTCGCTGATCTGGTTCCCGGAGTTGGAGAGCACTTTCTACAACGCACCTGAATGCTGGGGGGGATTTGAGAGTCCCTACTGGTCGGATGCTGCTGAATCAGTAACTGCTGAAGAGATCTCTACAGTCGAGAGAGTTCCAGTTGTCGACAATGCTGCTCTGGGGTCCATTGCTGTAACATCAAGTGCGACTGTAAACCACCGTGCACAGCCCGATTTGGCGGTGAGTTTCTCTACAATGCTTCCGCACACCGTAAGCCTCATCAGGATACCCAGAAAGACGAGTGATGCTTCCTCCTCCTCTGCACGAACCGAGCAGGTCTTCTCTCTGTGGAGGGACTCTGATGGAGATGTCACAATGGAACTCTCTGGCTATTCCGGCAACTGCGAGTTGGTAGTGTACGATGTAACCGGCAGGATAGTATCGGAGCTGTTCGATGGAGAACTGCTGGAAGAGGGGGCGGTCTTCCATCTCAGAGCAGACGAGTTCCAGCGTGGAATGTACTTCGCCGTGCTGATGCAGGACGGGGAGATGATCAACTCAGAGAAGCTGCTGATGCGCTAGGTATTCTGGATTCTTGTTGCCGGAGCCATTCACCATGAAGGCGTGTGGCTCCGGTGCCTACAGGGTCTTAGTGTAGACCCTTGCTCTCCGGTGCAGACGCTTGTCGTACAGCTTCCAGAGGGCCTGTATCTTGTGGTTGGTCTCCAGTTCGTGGTTGCTCTCAGCGAACTTCATGCCCCTGGCGAGAGCGCTCTTGCCCATCTCAAAACCCATCAGGGCGTCGATTCCCTTTCCCTGATATTCAGGTCTGATGCCGGCGAGGTAGAAATCGAGCACCTTGCTGTTCTTCATAGCCCTGAGGATGGGCAGAAAACCAAACGGGAAGAGCCTGCCTCTTGCCTTCTGGAAAGCTTTGGAAAGATTGGGCATGGCGATGATGAATCCAACCAGCCTGTCACCGTCTGCGGCAAGCTTGATAAACTCGGGATCGACCTGACCCAGATAGGTCTTGATGTAGTAAGCGATCTCCTTCTCACCGAGAAGGGTGGTTCCGTAGAGTTCAGCATACGATTCGTTGAGGACGTCGAAGACCTGATGTCCCCAGTTCTTCGCCAGTGCTTTCGGAGTGGACTCGTTGAATACTCTGACCGTGGTTCGTTTTCGGATAAGGCCGACCAGACGCTCCATTTTCTCGGGTATGCGGTCGGGGACTGTAATCCGGAACTCTACGTAGTCAACTTCCTTCCCGTAGCCGAGGGCTTCGAGGTAATCGTTGTACCACGGGGGGTTGTAGCTGCCTGCAATCGGCGGCAGCTCATCGAACCCCTCGACGAGGAAACCGGTCTGATCGTTGTCGGTGAAGCCCATCGGGCCGGAGACTCTTTCCATACCCATGGAAGCAAGCCATTCCTCCGCTGCGCCGATGAGGGCAGCAGCCACCGCAGGATCTTCGATGGACTCGAACCAGCCGAAGCGGCCGGTATTGCTCTCCAGCTTCTCGACTAGCTTCCTGTTGATGATCGCCACTACTCTGCCGACGACTTCTCCATCCTTGAGAGCGAGGAGGAAGCGGGAGTCGCAGTAATCGAACGCAGGGTTCTTTGCAGGATCGAACTGGGCCCTTTCATGCGAAATGAGCTGAGGGATCCAGTTCGGATCGTTCTTATGAAGCTTATATGGGAGCATGACGAATCTCTTCATGTCCCTGCCTGAGTCTACTATCTTGATCTCTATACCCGATGACATGTCACACTCCCGGTATGTTGCTCAGTGATCTCACCTGATTATATCAGATGAATCTACATGCGCATCGTTGACGGTCAAACAGCATGGAACCCTTAGGTGCCGATGAGCTATCATTCACATGAAGGGAGGAAGTACATGAAAGACAGAAAACATCCTGTGGACAGGGAGTGTCGAGCAGCTATTTCCATGAGGATAGCCATGGTGGCCGGTCTCATCCCCGGAGGAGCCCTGCTTGCATCCCCTCCGGAGGAGGAGCATCAGGTTCCGATTGTCCCTGAAGCGGAGTCCTCAATCGTCAGCGTATTATCGAGAACCTCCGCTCTCTGGAGCAATCCCCACTGGCTGGTGATCAGGGATGTCTGGCGATCGCTTGATGCAGTCGATCCTGGTAATGATGGGTATGGAGGACAGCTCATTGAGTTGGATGCGGCAAATGTGTTGAGGGAGAAACTCTACCGATCCATGGAGGGACTCCTCGCCGATGCTCCCGAACTGCGGCTGGACACGATTGAGATAAATGTTCTGCGGAATCTGTGTGAGAACAGGATCGACCTCCTCTCATGGGGAAGTTCGATGCCTATGACAAGGATGATGCCACCACCGATATCGGGACAGGTGGATGACGTTGTATACAGGATCGAATCGCGGATCGACCTGCTTCTGGACCTCCGTGAGAGAGGTCTTATCGAGGGTCCGGAGATGACGGAAGCCTTCACTCTTCTGGTTGACGAGGTTGACCTGTACGCGACTCTTCAGACCGTGAGTTCACATATGGGTTACTCGGGATATTCAGAGTTGTGGGGTTACTGGTGGCCTGAGGATTTCGATTCCATTGCCGTTACAATCGACAGTCTCCGTGAACAGACACTCACCTCCATCGAGTCTGCGGGTGAATCATACGAAGGGCAGCTGCTTGAGATCACCGAGAGCTTCGATGCTGTGACCGTAAATCTACGCTCGGTGAGTTCGAGATTCCCGGCCCTCAGGGAGCTTCTCATGGATCTGGAGCTCTTCTGAGCAACATGACGGAGCTTCCCGGCCCAGTGATCGTCTGGGAAGTAACTCCTAGATGTGACATCCGCTGTCCCTACTGCTACAACGTTTGGAATGCGCCCGATTCTGAAGAGCCTGTCGAGGCAGAACTGCCGGAACTGCTCCAGGTTGCTCTACTACTGACAGAGATTGGTGCCGCTTCAGTGATCCTTACCGGCGGAGAGCCGCTTCTGAGAGAGGATCTCGAAGAGCTTGTACTCGCTCTTGCTCGGACTGGACTGACAGTCGGAGTAGCAACAAATGGAAGACTTCTTGACTCGAAGCGGGCTGCAGGACTTGTCCGGGCGGGTGTGCGGTGGTTCGATATCGGACTCCCTGCGGTTGACGAAGAAGGGTATCTGGAGGTAACCGGCTCCAATGGGTCCGAAAGTGTCAGAAGGGCACTGATAGCGGTTAAGAGAGCTGGTGCAAGGCTGAATGTGGCCCAGGTGCTGACCCGATCCTCCATCAGACATACGGTTGATGTGATCGAGCTTGCGGGAGCCATCGGTGCTGATGCAGTCATTCTGAACAGATTCGTTCCCGGAGGGCGGGGACTCGAACATGCTGCAGGGTTTGCGCCTACCAGAGAAGAACTCCGGAGGACCCTCTCTTCCGCAGGAGCTGCTGCACTCCGGGTCGGCATCCCTGTCTGCACCGGGATACCTGTTGAGGACTGCATCCATCCGCATGACCTTTTCCCTGGCATCAGCTTCGGTCGCTGCGTCTGCGGGGACGGCAAGTGGGCGGTCGGACCGAATGGTTCGCTCCGGGTATGTGAGCAGAGTCCTGATATACTTGGCTCGCTTCGTGAGGACAGCTTTGCATCACTCATTTCCAGTGCCGCAGTTAAGCGATTTCGCAGAGATGACAGGATGGATATCTGCGATTGCCGAACCTGCTACTCCTCCTGTGGAGGGGGCTGCCGATTCCTGCCACGCGCTGGAGTGTGACCTTTTCAGAGCGGCTTGACCGGTAGTATCTTTCCGGTCCGGCAGAAGCCTGATCCACACGATCGAAGGGGATCCCATAATGACCTCTGACAAGCCCGTCGAAGGCGATAGGAGAGGGGCTTCTTCGGGTGAATCCACTGATTTTCTCACCGGTTTCTTCCTCAGGGGGGCTTTCTCCAGTCTCTTCAGACGTGAGTTCAGACGATCTTCCAACCGGGTGACCCCTCTCTCCATGATCCTCATCGACATTGATCATTTCAAGATGGTCAACGACGGCTTCGGCCATACGCGTGGCGACAGCGTTCTCAGGGAATTCGCCGCGAGGCTGAGGGAGTCGGTTAGGTCCACTGACCTTGTATTCAGGTATGGAGGTGACGAGTTCGTCATCCTGCTTCCCGGAACTTCTATAGAAGGAGCTTCAAAGGTGGCCAGAACCATTCTGAACAATGTCTCCTCTGTGAAATTCCGAGGTGATCCCGATCTCTCACTGACAGTGAGCATCGGTGTTGCATCCTATCCCGAAGATGGTTCAATGCCGGAAGAGATATTCGAGAAGGCTGATGCCAGACTCTACTCGGCAAAAAGACAGGGCAGGGGCAGGATGTCCTGCATCGATTCCGAAGATCTGAAGGTGGAGGATGGTTCTGTCAGCGAGGACAGACTCCTGGAGAGGGATGTCGAACTGACAACGGCGAAGGCTTTCCTGCAGGATCTCGGAGCCGGTCGTACGGGCTCTCTCGTGATTACAGGACCTCCAAGGTCCGGTAAAAGGTCATTCGCAGATGAGGTTGTGGAGCTTGCAGCTCTCTCCGGAATGGAGATCATCAATGTGGAACCGACCTCTGTGGAATCTGCTCTGGGAAGGCTGGGTGATCTCAGGGGAAGCAATTCCGGTGTTGTTCTGCTACTCTCAAGTGCTCATCAATTCTCCTCCGAGGAGTTTGCCGCAATCCAGAGGTTAGCCAGAGAGGAAATGGATCATACTTTCGCGGTGATCCTCGTTGCTTCAGACCTTGGAGCCGAAGGCTGGGGCTTCGCCTCCGCATTCGCCGTCAATGAGGTTATTCACCTCGGTCCGATCTCGCTTTCAGCCACGAGGGTGTGGGTCAGATCGGCGCTTGGAACTGAACCCTCAAGGGAGTTCACTGGCTGGTTCTACTCGGAGACCGGGGGCATTGCAGGCAATTTCCAGCCAGCTGTGAATTACATGCTTCGCAGGGGATACCTCATTCGAGAGAGCGGCAGCCTTCAACCTCGGGATAATTACTGGGAGTTTGACCTTTCCAGATGTCTCGACTTCGATCCCGGTTTTCATATCAGAAACACTCCTTCCGGCTTTTCGACTGCGTTTATAGGACGCAAGGTCCTTTCCACCTCTCTCATCGAGAGCCTTCGGTCTGGAGTGTCCAGTTCCCTTACGGGTCCAGGAGGAGCCGGCAAGACGAGGCTAGCCATACATGTCGCCACTACACTCGAAGACGACTTCAGGAACGGCATCTGTTTCGTCGATCTCTCCGGTCTGTACGATCCTGAAGGATTTCTCGCTGCCCTCGAGGGAGCCCTGGATCTGAGGCTGATGGAGGAGGGGGATCACCTCGGGCAGATGCAGCGATTCCTTTCCGAAAAGGAGATGCTCCTTATCCTTGACGGATTCGAGAGTGTCACAGCAGCAGCTCCTATCGTAAAAATTCTGAAGGGTGCTGCACCGGGTCTAAGTATCCTCTTCACATCCAGGGTGCGGATAGACATGGAACGGGTCGAAGAAGTTGACATCAGCGGTCTCCCTGTGCCGTCCTCAGATTTTGAGACATATGGCAATGATTCTGTTGAACTCTTCCTGCAGGTTGCCAGAAGGGTGAGTCCCGGATTTGCCCCTGATTCCAAAGAAATGGATGAGATCGCCGGTATATGCAGGGCAGTTGACGGGCTTCCACTTGCACTCGAACTGGCTGCTTCCCAGGTTGCA
>JAOZQW010000060.1:5255-10351 GCA_029932015.1 Candidatus Fermentibacteraceae bacterium | reverse complement strand
TTAAGCTACTACAGCGTCCAGGAGTTTTACATCCGCAGGTACTGCATTGTGCTCCAGCATGATATCGTAACCTACGTTACCCTGGGCGAGGTAGCCTGTGGTGACGAAGCTGTAGGTACGCTCCGGATCGAAGGGTTCTCCACCGATGAGCATGTCCTCGATCTTCTCTCCATCGGGCATGGCCTGATTGCGAAGGGCTGTGAGACCTCCGATCTCCATGTCCCTGCGTCGGCCCTGCATGCCTGTCTCAAGGATATCCTTCAGCTCGGCACCAGTCATCTCTATGACGAACAGATCCTCCTCGAAGGGAATGGCCTGGTAGATCACCCTCTCCGTTATGAATCCCCTTGGGATCGCGGCACGGATGCCGCCACGGTTCATGAGTGCCACATCAGCACCGACGCTCCACATCATCGCATCGGCGATAAGCCTTCCAAGCGGGTGCTCTGCACCTCCCCTGGGGATCTGGCTCACAGCCTCGGCAATGATATCGTCCATGCCGGCCTCGGCTATCTGCCGATATCCCTCTATCAGCTCTGCAACTTCCTCATCGGGCCAGAACTCATCGTGCAGAAGACTGATGTACTCACCGCCCTCGGGGAGATCGAAACCGACCAGTGTGCCGGTCTCTGTATCAAGAGCCAGTCTTATCCTGCCGATACCAGTCCCGTTGGCATAACCCTGGACCACCAGTGTGTGGTTGATGGGATTCACCCAGGGCTCTGCCAGCCCGAGATGTGTGTGCCCCGATACTATAAGATCGATGCCTGGCATGACGCATGTGAGTTCGGCGTGGTTCAGGCTGAAGTCCTTCGTGTATTCCTCCCCGGCCTCCCATGCATCGAAAACCCTCTGCATATAGCGTTCGGGATCTCCGGGCTGCCCGATATGGGAGACAAACACTATGACATCCGCACCCAGCTCTTCTACTTCGCGAATGTACCTTTCGCTGGTCTCGACCTCATCAAGAAAGATGTAGTCGCCGAGCAGTTCCGGTGTTACCAGGCCGTAGGTGTCTGTGGTCGTCAGGCCGATGAAGGCCACATCCACCCCGCCAAAATTCAGTATCTGGTACGGTATGACATTCTCGAGAAATTCACCGGTAAGGGAGTTGACGACATTGGCGCAGATGACGGGGAAGTCTGTCTGGGCACAGAGGTCCAGCGCATTCTCTATCCCGGCATCGAAGTCATGATTCCCGAGCGTCATCATGTCATAACCGCAGACGTTCATCCAATCGACCACGAATTCACCATCACCATAGTTACCGGTAGGCGTGCCCTGAAAAATATCACCGGCATCGATGAGAAGGCAGTACTCACCACTGGCGGCGCACTCCTCCCTGACCATATCCACATAGGCCTTTATGTACGCCCCTCCCCCCATCATCGGGGGAAAATCGGGGTTCATGAAGGTGGCCTCTCTTGGGACTATGCCTCCATGAATGTCGTTGGTGTGCAATATGTTGAGATAGACGATCTCCGATCCGGCGATGGAAACCAGCGCCAGAAGCAGGATGGGCAGCAGTCTTTTCACCCTCCACCCCCTCCTAGAGGTCGAAGACCCGGCTGATGGAGAACACCAGTCTTGTCTCGGTCTCTTCAACCGTAAGGCTGTCACCCGCCGCGAAGGAAGGAAGCCCGGTTATTTCAGTCTGTCTCCATCTGTCCGGAGAGAAGCTGGCCCCGGCATCCAGGGTCCATTCACCAACGCTGAAACCCATACCGGCGGAGAAACTCATCCGATCGAGTGCGGCTGCGATAGGAGAGCGATCATAGCCGAAGCCGAACCTTGCGACAGGTCCTCCGGGAAGAGTGTTCTCCACTCCGGCCCTGACGCCCCATGAGTTCCTGAGACCCAGGTTCTCTTCCTCGAACTCCAGGGAGCCGTCAGCGCTCCAGTAGAACTCGCCTGTGAATCTGGACATGAGCCTGTTCCCCGGGACATAGAGGGCTCCGAAATGAACCTTCATCGGCTGGTCGAGATCATAGTCGATCGAGTCGGGGAAAGCACTCCATGCAGCGGGGTCGTCCAACTCCTCAGGAGAGAAGGAAAGCGGCATCGGATACTCGATCCCTGCCGCGATGAAGACCCTCCTGTCAGGGGTGAACAGCACGGAACCTCTTGCGACCATTCCAGAGATATCCTCGTTGCGAACTGCAAGAGTATCGAGCAGGGCGGGATCTACGTGGTTGACCTTCCAGGAGGCATCCCTCGATCCCATGATGTATCCTCCGCCGATCCCGAAGGTGAATGCTTCGGAAGGGGTGAAGGCGATTGCAAGCGCCAGCTCATTTTCCATACCGGTGACCGAGAACTGTTCCCTGCCTGTTTCGACATAGGAGTTGTCTCTCACAATACGGTCGTAACTGTAATCGAAGGATCGTGGAATCCTCCATCCGAGAGCTGCGGAGAAGGTCTTCGGAAGACCGAAGGCATTCCGGAAGGAAACCGCCGCTCCCATCGGCACGAAGGAGAGCCCTGTGTTAAAAGCGTACTCCGACTCCCCGATAGAACTCCCGAAAGAATCATAGACCTTGCGGGTGCGTTTCTCCGTCACATATGTGGCTCCTGCTGCGGCATCCACACGCAGCCCGTCCCCGGTAAGACCAAGGATAGCCGGATTACCGAGCGCGCCGAGGGCCGAGTTTTCAAGGAAGCCGCAGCCTCCCATCCCCTCGGACCAGGCGGAGGCGGCGGGGTCCTGATCGCCCAGCCACATCACCTCTGGCAGTCCGGCGGTCACCGCCAGTATCGAAATAACTCCTGCTGCAATGATGCTCATTCTTCCTCCACCCTGCTCTACCAGCGGAAATCAAGCTGGCAGCGTATGCCGTAATCAGTGACATGATCAACAAAATCCCGTACCGGACTTGCAGGATCCCCCTCGTAGTAAAAGCTGTCGTCGGGATCAGGCCTGTAGAGCCCGTTCCTGGGATAGAAAGTATCCTTGCGAAGTATTCTGAACCTGAGCTGCAGGTTGTCAGACAGGTTATTCTTCAGCGTCACGTAGAACTTGGTTCCGTCACCGTCCAGGAAGTCGATCCCGGTATCCTCGAACTCCCATTGGCTCATGCCGTCTGTGGTCCAGAGGGTCGAGCCGCCGAGGACGGAGAAGTTCTCAGTGAAGTTGTGCTCCCACCTTGCGGAGAGGTATCCCCCGGTCATCAGCCTGTCATCCCCATAGAGGGGATTCGGCGTCAGGCCGACCATGCCGAATCGGAGCTGGATGTCGAAGTAGTCACTGCCCGACGGCAGGAAGAAGGTCCTGAAGGTGTACTCCGTAGTCCGGGAAGTAGTGGGGATGACATCGTGCATCTTGGTCTTTTCCTGGTACTTGCATTTCAGCCGGAACCTGACAGGGAAGTCGGGACGGTACTCAACTTCTCCCTGGAACCTGTAGTTGTCGAAGCCCCAGGCCAGCGACCGCCATACATCGAGATAGACCTTGGTGAAGGTCACCTGGCGACTGAGCTGGAAGCGGCTCTCTATGTAGAGACCCTCCTCCGGCTTGGGTACAGGCCACTCGGCCAGCTGGGATGCCAGAGGATCGTTCAGGTAGTAGGGCTTCTCGAAAATGGTATCGTCAAATCTTGTCTGCTCTGCAAATCCCCTGTGATAGGGGTTGGAGTAGCCAAGATCGTAATGCCTCCAGATACCGAGGAGATAGAAGTAGTCGTTCTGCCATCTGGCTCTTGCGAGAGCGGCAATGGCTTCGTTGTCCTGCCTGACGAACTCACCCTCGATACTGACATTATCAAGTACCGTCTGAGCGGAAAGTCCGATGAAGTTCATGGAGCTTCCCGCTGTGAGAACATCGTACTCAGGGCAGTCCCATGCTTCAGCGTCCCCTGGTATATCCAGTGCTGCGGCTTCAGGGACCAGGGAGTCGCTCCAGCTTACATTCATGTAGCCGGCTCCAAGAGCGGTCCCGTAAGGAAGAAGGCCGCCCATATCGTAGTAGCCGTACCCGCCGATCACCGTCTCGGTGAGCACAGAGGCGTACGGATGGGTCCTGAAGGGGGCCATGATGAGGATGTTGGGAACGCTGTCCAGGTCCGTCACTGCATCCCTAGAGGCGCTGGAGAAGAAGCCGTATCCCAGGAAGGGACCTGTTCTCAGCTCCATCGCACCACCAGTGAAGGCGAACTGCCTGGTTGAGGTAAGATCCGGATAAAGACCAAAGGTCCTGTACGTCGACCGGTACATCAGTTCATCGGTGTTGTTCACCATGAGGCCCTGGCCGAGGGAGATATTGTAGTTACCGAGTACAACTTTGCTGACGGCACCCAGGTTGTCCATGGAGACATAGGCCTTCGCGACATCGAAACGGTCGTTCAGGTCTCCGAGGTCCATGTCCCTGAAGAGACCGAACCCTGCGGTCGAACTCCTCCCCCGGGAGAGACGCAGGCCTCCCCTGAGGCGGTCACCGAATCCGATCCGCACCCTGTGCTCCCAGCCTGTGGCGTTATCAGTAGCAAGCAGCTCGGTATATTCGCTGTTCAGACGGTTAAGCCATGCAATGCTGTCCGCTTCAGTATAATCCCGCCCGCCGGTCTCAATATCCTCGATGGCTGAGCGGACATTATCCAGCATTCCGCCGATGCCGTCCTCCTCGGTAGATCTTCCGTCGCCTCCGTCAACGACTATCCTGTAGCCGCCGAAGAACTCCATTGAACTGAGGTCCAGCTCGCGTATGGAGACGAAGTCCCGCATGTTCCTCCAGCCGTAGTAACTGACATTGTCAGCATTTCTAAGGGAGGTCACGCTTGAAACATCACCGAGCGTCCGCAGCCTTCTCTCGACAGCTGCCGCATCAACGAGGCTGACCCTGTCCAGACTGCGGAGCTGCCATGATGTCGCGGAGTTGATCGGCAGAGGCCGGATGAGGTAATGCTCCCACATGTCGACTGCCGCGTCACCCGGTCCGTCCTCAGTGGCGAGCCGCTCCATGATGCTCATCACCTGCGAGGAGATTCGTCCCTCGTCCGGAGGAACTACATTGCATCGATCGCGAAGCCACTGGAGATCCTCGGGAGTGAAGGATTCTATATCCATCACATCGTAGATGCTCTCAAGACCTCCAGTGATGTATA
>JAOZQW010000060.1:4689-5245 GCA_029932015.1 Candidatus Fermentibacteraceae bacterium | reverse complement strand
TCTCGTACAGAGCAGAAGCCTGCTCAGCGGTCAATCCATCGAGTTCGAGCAGCTCCTGCAGCGAGGCCGTGTTCAGATCCAATCCCCATGGAACGGAAAAGGTGACCAGGGCCGCGGTGAGGATGCTAGAAATCATATGTCACCCCGGCCTGATGGCTTGGATCGAGCTGAGTGTGGGTGACAACGGCATACTCCAGGCCGATGCCTCCCACCTGAGCCTCGAGCCCTCCCGAAATAGTCACCGGATTGCTCTGCACACCGGCCATGAGACTGACAGGACCGAGGGGAAGCCTCTGCCCCAGGTGCAGACGGAGTCCGCGGAAGTCCCTGGAAAGCGTGAAAGCGGTCTTCATACCGGGCGCAGGCTCGTACCTGAGACCGGCGTCGATCCGCCTTGGAAGGTAATCCTCACTGTTTCCGAGTCTCGCCTGAAAGGGATTCCTGATGGATGCCGCAACCATCCAGCGTGTATACATCCTGACCTGGAAACCGGCATTTACAGCGAAGGCAGTGGCACTGCCGTATTCGGTTACACCGTCAGCTATGACTGCTCGGT
>JAOZQW010000060.1:0-4679 GCA_029932015.1 Candidatus Fermentibacteraceae bacterium | reverse complement strand
GAGCCCGAAGGTCCCGAAGTCCATATTGGTGAAAGGGAGCCTTCCGGAGGCGGTGAGCGTCACTCCATCGGTTCCGGCTATCGCAGCCGGATTCCAGAGAACCGCACCCGGGCCGAAGAGCACCACTCCGGTTCCGCCCATTGCCTGCGCCGGTATACCGATCTCAAGTTCCTCAAAAGCAGCGATCGCCTGTCCGGCGGTCAGTGCGAGTACGACCGCCAGGGCTACATTCATTTTACGCATATGGGGCCCACCTCAATTCAGGGGAGCCGCGACCACGACGGTCTCGGTTGTAGTGAAGCGCTTCCCGTCCCCGTCGAACCCCTCGAGGAGCACGATGTAGGGGCCAATGGGAAGTACTTGATCATCATCATCCGTTCCATCCCACTGAATGACATCCCCCGCAGGTCTCGAGTCCGCCAGGTGCGTGACATCCCTGCCGGATCTGTCGAAGACAGTTATTGTGAATCTCATTCCTGCCGGTCCGCCATACTCGAGATTGACCGTTTCACCGAGAGAAGGCGCAAAGGGATTGGGAGTCAGAACCGTAAGATGGAACTGATCGCTGATGGAAGGCTGATATATCTCGAGGTCGGTCTGGTACCGTGGGAGGAGCTGGTAGCCGCTGTCGTATGGAGGCTCTGAATCGTACTGCCCGCCGATACCCATCATGAAGAGCCTCACGCCTGGCGCGATGCCTGCCATGTTGATCTGCGTGGATTCGTTCACCCTTACTGCAACAGCGGTTTGGCCATTCCAGACCTCGAAGTTATAGCCGCCTCCGGCAAATGCCGGCTCGGTGGCAACTGTCACCCACTGCTGGAGCGAGCTGCTGCCGAGTGCGAGGAGCATACCCTCGATACTTTCACTGACCCCCTGGTTAAGGGCGAGCTGAAGCGCGTCAGGAACACCTGGATGACCGAGATAGGTAAAATCTGAAGGGTCGGAGGGCGATATCTCCACCAGTCCGTTGTACTGCATTATCTCACCGGTCAACTGCCACTCGTCACCGGCGATGATGTCTCCCGGGATGGCGTCGTCGTAACCGTAGACATTGATGCCTGCGGTCTCATCCTGCATGTAGAAGCCTAGACCCGGAGGTGTCGATGAAGAGAAGAGTGTACCCTCGCAGGTGGCCACCCCCTCAATTGTGACTATCTCACCCAGTCTGTCGGGGATACCGTCCCCCGTACTGTCCTCCCTGGCTTCTGCGATGGTGATGACGGTCTGTGCGCCGGCAAGCGCCACAGACAGGAACAGGGCCAGAATGATCCTGCTCATTGCCCCCCCTCTCTCGATTCAATGCTTTTCATTCAGTACAGTTATTAATTTCAGTCAAGATCTGAGCCAAGCTCCGCATCAGCAAGCTCAGCTGCTCTGTTGAGCGCTTCCTCAGCGCTCATCCTGCCGTAAACAGCTATTTCCACAGCCTCCGAGAGGAAGAGCCTTCCATCGTACCAGAAGGTCTCCTGAGGCTCGAACTGCGCATATTCCACCTGCCGCATAACATCCTCGAGCCCGGGGTACTCCTGGAAGCGAGCAAGTATCTCCGGTCTCTCGAAAGAGCTTCGTGTTGCAGGGACATATCCTGTAGCCGCACTCCATCTCGCCTGCTGGCGCGGCTCCGTGAACCACTTGATGAACTCCCAGCCTGCCTCGACGGCGGGAGCATTCTTGCGGAAGAGTATCACATTAGTCCCCGCGATTATCACGGCTTTCTCGCTCTCCCATGGAAGTGCGGCGAGTCCGATGGTGAATGTCGGATCTCCATTCGATTCCCTGCGCTCCCAGTTGCTCTGCATGAAGGCCAGTGAAACAGTGGAGCCCTGCACCAGTCCGACAGTACCTTCGGCAAAATCATTCTGGTGCGAGTATCCGCTGGATATCCTCGCGGTCCCGTCGGTGTGGATGAGGTCGATGATGGACTGCAGAGCCTCGATTCCGGCCTCGGAAGAAAAGGCGGTAGTCCTGCCGTCCTCACTCATAAGAGAACCGCCCCTCTGAAGCAGGAGGTTCTCGAACATCCCGACACTTGGGCTGAAGGCGGTGCCCCACCTGTCCTCGTCATCGAGGAGGTCTCCGTCTGCGTTGCCGTCCCATGTCAGAGCCAGCAGCAGCTGCCGATACTCCTCATGCGTCCGGGCAGGCTCCAGACCAAGGCTGTCCATGAGTTCGACGTTGTAGTAGATGGCCTGAACGCTCTTGTTGAATGGGAAGCTGAATATCCGTCCGTCATATGTATTGTTCCGCTGAAAGACAGGAAAGAAGTCATCGTTCCATCGCTCGGTGATCTCGGGGGAATCCAGGGACATGAGGGAGTCGAGCGGGACAAGCGCATTGCCGCGGACCAGCTGACTCGTCCATGTCTCGTATGCCTGCGCTACAACAGGCGTGTCACCTGCCATCACGCTGGCCAGTATCTTCTGGCACAGCGCCCTGTAGTTACCCATGCTGACCGGGATGACCTCTATGAAGGGATGAGTTTCATTGAACTCGACTATGAGAGAGTCTTCAAGGTACTCTCCGAGCGGACCGCCCATTGCATGCCAGAAAAGCACCTCGACCACTCCATCATCTCTTATCTCCTGACCGCCGCAGGCACAGAGAAATAGACAGAGCGCAAGGAACGAGAAGACCGCAGTATTTTTCAGTTTGACCCCTCCTGAATCCGGGGAAGGAAGCTCAGAGCGAACTATACCACCGGCATGTGAGGTTCACCAGACATAACCGGACTCAGTGATTCAGATCCGGAGCGCTCTATTCGGTGTTATTGACCAGCGGACAGGCCCCGGAACTGCAGCAGCCAGGCTTGTCTTTCGGTCCCTTGTCCGAGTAATCGGTAGCATGGAATCCCGAGCCCTTGAATATCAGCCCGGCTCCCGCTCCGATGAGACGCTCGACCTCTCCCTCGCATTCAGGACAGATCCTGACAGGCTCGGCGGTCATACTCTGAAACTTTTCGAACTCATGTCCGCATTTGCGGCATCTGTACTCATATGTTGGCATCTTCTATTTCTCCTTCGCGTTCAGACTCCGGACCAGTGGACCGGAAGCGTAAGATAATTCATGCATCCCCACTCGTCCCCCCGCGGGTGGGAACAGTCCATTTCATTGAGATCGCCCCGCTCGGGCAGATGCCAGCGCAGGCACCGCACCCCATGCATCCCTTTGCGATCCTGGCCTTGCCATCCCCGCCAACCCGTATCCTGCGGTAATGACAGATGGCCTCGCAGTCCCCGGTACCTCTACACTTGTCCCGGTCGACTACGGCGATGCGCAGCGGCGCAGGTCTTCTGCGAAGCCCCTTGCCGGGATAACCTTCAGCTCTATTTCTCCGTGGGAGAATTCTATCGATAAAGCTCAATTACAACCTCCTTGCCCTGAAAGTAAAGGCAAGATGCTTGCCATACTTCGGACAACGGGTAATCCATTGCAATTCCTGATTTTAAGTGACTGGTCCCAGTGATGCAGCAGTTCTTTGCGCCAGGATGACACCCCTCAGCTATATCTCCCGGGCTCCTCGCCTGCCAGCCTGCTCAGGCAGGAGTGTATGACCCCTTCGCGGAGTGTGTCGTGGAAGGAGGAAGATGAATATCTTTGTTGCTTCAACGGATATCCCGATAGCCTTGTTAGTCAGTTCTTCCATGTACGGCATTGCTATCCATATCGCTCAGAATAGGCAGCACAAGAGTCACATCATCCATCTATTTGAAACCTGTGTCTGGTTCATTCTCTTGTTGTGCAATTACCCTCGTTTTTCAACAAGACGACCGTTGAGATATTTGTGAAGGATACTGGAAATAAGGGTTTGATATGGTAGTCCTTCATGCAAAGCGGTTTTCTGGATATGGATGAAATCACGCTCTGTTATCCGGATATTCACACGCTTGTCTTTTCTCAATGTTGATCGGGCTGCTTCACGGATCTCAGCAGCTTCGCTGTCGAAGTAAGGAACACGTTCCCATTCTCCATTTTCAACAGAGTCAAGGATTTCCTTTTCTTCCTTTGTAAGTTTCATTTTCTACCTTCTCCCAGATACTTCTTTGTCATCTTTCGACTTGGGATAATCGTTTTCAGGAAGATGACATTATCATCCTCAACGAAAGGAACCAGACAAGCATACCCCTCAACATCTACTATCATGACGCTCTGATCAGGATATTGCTCCTGATTGGGGTGCTGAATGATTTCGAGCAGACCATCATGACTCAGATGATAGAGGATATCCTCAAATGATATACCTCGGACTCGGAGTAGCCATCCATTCTTATCATCGTTCCAGTCAATTCGTTTCATATTCCAAACATGTCACATTGTGTGCATTATGTCAACACACATGTTCCTTATTCTGTTGCACAACAATTGCATATTCATCACTTACACACCTGACAGTATCTTCTCCTGATTACTCGTACGGCACTAGTTAGCGAATGACAATTAGAGTTGACGACTCTAATTTTCCTGGTGAACTCAATCTTGAGCATCTCTAGGTACTGTATCCTGGTTCGGAGGGATTCCTGCTGGACAGATCAATCACCGCCTGGCCATTGATGGACATAGCAGATCTCCCCATCTGATGGATTGGATCAGATCTCCTGGACTCCTCGCCTGCCAACCTGCTCAGATAGCAGAGTGTTGCCCAATCCCGGAGGGTGCAGGACGGGAGAGTTCTTGACATC
>JAOZQW010000337.1 GCA_029932015.1 Candidatus Fermentibacteraceae bacterium | reverse complement strand
CGTATCACCGATCTCTACTCCGGGATAAGTGAGGATCAGCTCCCTTAGAGAGCTCTCCATCCGGCCGGACGGCAGCAGAGACCCGTGAGGTCTGTTTTCAATGAGTGCCTCGCCATCCGCCCGGCCAGGTCTCCAATGGATCACAGTGGCATCGAGTACGGTGATCGATTCCCATGTGTTCCTGAAAGTGACCGCAAGCTCCGAGTATCTCCTGACTCCCCTGCCGGTGAGCGGGATGATCACATCCCTCGTAGTCTCTACATAGCCCGAGTCGGGTATCGAGCAATCGAGGGTAACCGAATGCTCGAGGAATACTGCATCTGTGCGGATTAGAGAGGCGAGCATGAGGAGCACGGGCAGCAAGTCAGTCCCCTCCTGAGAGCGGCTCCAGGAGTGGCGGCGGGTGGGCCGAAGTCCGGTCAGAGCCGAGAAGAGTCAGGCTGATGTTTCCCTTCTCTATGGCTCCAACGTCAGTGCCCTCTATGTCATGGACAGGGAGAGGCCGATATCTGCTGTAAGTGAAGACTCTGTCCGGCTCCATGTGCGTGAAAGGCATATCAGTGCTGAACCTGCCCATACGAGTCCATTCCCATTCGCCCAGTTCCTCCCGCGCACATCCGGGCACATTGAGGTTGAGAACAGTTCCGTGAGGTATTCTGCTCTGGATGGATAGGTCGAGAAGTCTTCCGAGAACCCATGATGCCGTATCGAACCTGGGTGCGACTCCGCCTACGACATCTACACTAACTGAGATCGCCGGTACTCCCCACAGGGCTGCTTCTGTGGCTGCAGCCACAGTCCCTGAATAGAGGATGTTGTTGGCCAGATTTGCACCAGGATTGATACCTGATATGACAAGGTCGGGAGGCGATCCCTTCATGACTTCCATGAGCGCGACCTTCACGCAGTCTGTCGGCATCCCTTCCAGCGACCACTTGCGCTCCCCCTCTCGCCTGAGTTCCATCGACGAGTAGAGACCGAGTGCCTGGCTTGTTCCGCTGCAATGGTTGAGCGGTGCAACGACCCATATTTCGAACATGTCATGGAGCGAACTCTCCAGCTCCAGTAGTCCGGGCTGGTCAAATCCGTCATCGTTGGTAAGGAGTAACCTCATTCTCAGAGAGATCGGCCCAGTGTGAACCTGTGTACAGTTCCGAGACTGTAGTCAGCGGGGACGAAAGCGTAATCCAGTGTCCAACCGCCGGTGCTGAAACCAGCCCCTGCTGTCAGGTCACTGGTATCATCCATGAACCGCATACCACCCCTGATACTCAGCCATTGAAGGGGTGAGTATTCAACACCCGCTCCGGCTGAGGGTCTGTTATCAAGGGGCTTCCTGACCTCTCCTGAAATCGCGGCTCGTCCGACTGGCAGATCGAAGGATGATGAAGCACCGATGCGCCATGTGAGCGGTAGTCTGTACTCCGAGTCGGTCATCGTCACTTTCGGTCCGATGTGCTGAAGCGCGGCGGCCAGGTCGAGCCACGGAGCTGGATGCAGGACTACTCCGGCATCGAGCGCAAGTCCGGAGGAGCTCTCCAGCCAGATCTTTTCACGGATGAACTTGAGTGTTAGACCAAGGTCCCACATGCCAAGACGCACTGCTGCGGCGGCATGAATAGACATATCCAGGGCGGAAAATGTATCCATCGGCTCCGAAGTAGCTTCATCCCGTCTTTCCATACCGGAGACGGAGAGAAATCTACCTCCAAGTGAAGCCGTGATCCCGCTTCTCTGAAAACTCCACGCAAGGTAGCTCTGGGAGGCATCGCCAAGCCACTGGTTGTGCCCTGCGGTGATGCAACCGCCATCAAGCGAAGAGAGAAGTGCAGGATTGGTGAATAGAGCAAGCGCACTGCCGTTGATGACACCTGTTCCTCCCATGGCCGCAGCCCTGGCGCCGAGGTCTATTTTCAGGAAGCTGTAAGCTCCCGCTCCGGCATCCCTGTAGACATCATCGGATGCATGGAGCTGACTGAAGAGAACCGCAGCGAGGAGCAGACAGAGTGTCTTCGTCATCATTCTCCTTCGATACACTCGGGGCGATCGGGACACAATCACCATTATCTAGCCTTTAGCCCGTGGTTTGACAATAGTTCCCCATTGATGGGACAACACGGGAGGTTGGATTGAGTTCTGTGTTCTTCAGGACAGGCAGGAGGAGCGGCGCCTGGAACATGGCGTTCGACAGGCTTCTTATGGACAGGATCCGCCGGGGAGACTGGGATCTCAGCCTCAGGGTATACGGCTGGGAACCTGCATGTCTCTCGCTCGGCAAATTCCAGGATGCATCAAGGGAAGTGAACATCGAGGCTTTGTGTGCTGATGGCTACGATGCGGTCAGAAGACCTACCGGCGGAAGGGCCGTCTGGCATGAGACCGAAGTCACCTACAGTCTTGTCGCAAGGGAAGAGCATCCAATGGTCTCCGGGAGCACAGGTGAAGCACTTCGCAAGGTTTCGATGCCGATGCTTGCCGCCATACTGTCACTCGGTGTGGATGTGACCGCAGGCAGGAGTGAAGTGCACCGCGAAGGGGGAGCAGCCTCCACCGCGAACCCCTGCTTCACCTCTCATGGGATGTGGGAGATCGGGACAATGGACGGCAGAAAGCTTGTCGGAAGCGCACAGGCAAGAAGCAGGGGAGTTTTTCTCGAGCACGGCTCCATCCTGCTGGGCAATGATCAGATGAAAGTACTCGACTACCTTCCCGGTGAACCGGACAGTGCGAGGAATTCACGCC
>JAOZQW010000059.1 GCA_029932015.1 Candidatus Fermentibacteraceae bacterium | reverse complement strand
AAAGAAACCTGGGGTTTGCCGGTCCTGACACGAATACCGTGCTCGGATGATATTCGATTGGCGAGTACTTCAAGGTGGAGTTCACCCATCCCCTTGATGAGTGTCTGCCCGGATTCGGGGTCGATCCCAACCCTGAAGCTGGGGTCTTCGCTCTCCAGGGAAGCGAGAGCCTCCTCCAGTTTCTTCTCGTCAACAGTACTGGCCGGTTCGATGGCGACCTGCATGACCGGAGCAGGGAACTCTATTGACTCCAGCACGATAGGATGCCCGAGAGCGCTGAGAGTATCACCTGTGGATACATCCCTGACGCCTGCAGCAGCGATGTCACCAGCACTGACGGAATCGAGGTGCTTCCGCTTGTCGGCGTGCATGCGGACAAGACGGGCGAGCCGCTCTTTCCGTCCGGTTCTGTTGTTGAGGATCTGGCTTCCATCTGCCGCAGAGCCGGAATAGACCCTCAGAAAGGCGAGTCTGCCAAGATGCGGATCACACTGGACCTTGAAAACAAGAGCGCAGAAAGGTCCGCCCGGATCCCTGGAGATAGAGGTTACCTCTCCATCGGCAAGGTATCCTGTCACGGCTGGAAGGTCAGTCGGGGATGGAAGCCAGTCGACTATAGCATCAAGCAGATACTGAACCCCTATGTTCCGCAGAGCAGCTCCGCAGAGAACAGGTACGATCTCACCGGAGATCGTGCCTTTCCGGAGGAGACGTCGAACATCATCAGATTCGAGCTCCCCCTCGAAGAGCTTATCCATTGCTGATTCCTCGAGCATCGCCGCAGTCTCCCACAGCAGTTCCTTCGCAGCCAGGTAGTCTTCCATGTTCTCTTCAGGAATATCTTCCAGAGTGAAGGTAGCACCGACTGTCTGCTGGTCGAAATGAACCGCCTTGCCGTCAAGCAGACTGATGATCCCCGAGAATTCATTGCCGCTTCCGATAGGCAGGATCACTGGTATCGGTTTTGCTCCGAGCATATCGTGCATCATGCACAACACCCGGTCGAAATCCGCTCCCTGTCTGTCCATTTTATTAATAAAAGCCAGTCTTGGTACCCCATAGCGATCGGCCTGATGCCAGACTGTCTCCGACTGTGGCTCAACTCCACCGACTGCGCAGAATACTGCTACGGCCCCATCCAGAACTCTAAGGCTGCGCTCCACTTCGGCAGTGAAATCAACATGTCCTGGAGTATCGATGATGTTAATCTGGTGATCGTTCCACGGACAGGTCGTGGCCGCGGACTGGATTGTTATTCCCCGCTCCCTCTCCTGGGGCATCCAGTCCATCACAGCTGTACCGTGATCGACATCGCCCATTCGGTGTACTCGCCCCGAATAATAGAGGATGCGTTCAGTGACCGTGGTCTTCCCGGCATCGATATGCGCCATAATGCCGATGTTGCGTATTCTATCCACTTATGATCCGCACTTCCTCCGGCCGCTAGCCTTCACAGCACTGGACGCCGGAGGTACGGGAAGTTCCCGAAGGCTACCAGCGGTAGTGAGCGAAAGCCTTGTTAGCCTCTGCCATTTTGTGAGTGTCTTCTCTCTTCTTGACGCTGCCGGCATTCTCGCCCTTGGACGCGTCCATCAGTTCCGCCGCAAGCTTCTCAGCCATTCCGCGGCCCCTGCGGGCTTTTGCGTACTGCAGGATCCATCGCATGGCAAGGGAATCCTTCTCTGCAGGCTTTACCTCAAGCGGGATCTGATAGGTAGAGCCACCAACTCGCCTGGATTTGACCTTGAGCGCTGGTCTCACATTACCCATTGCCCGGTTGAAAACTGTCACCGGGTCCTGACCGGTCTTCTCCGTCACGATATCCATGGCATCGTAGAATATCTTCTCCGCCTTGGACTTCCTGCCCTGGAGCATGAGCTTATTAATGAACTTGGCTATAAGCAGGCTTCCGAACTTCCTGTCCGGCGCGATCTCCCGCTTTTTAGGCCTTGAACGTCTGGCCATTGATCCTCCTCACCCGCATCGCACAGATGAACGGGTGTTTCGTTGGTTATCCTCTATTCAGCTTTCCGGGTACCGTACTTGGAGCGGCCCTGCCTTCGGCCCTCGACTCCAGACGCGTCCTCGACACCACGGATGATATGGTATCTGACTCCCGGAAGATCCTTCACCCTGCCGCCTCTGATAAGGACGACGGAGTGTTCGTTTAGATTGTGATCTATTCCTGGTATGTAAGCTGTCACTTCGAAACCGTTGCGAAGTCGCACTCTCGCTACTTTTCTCAGCGCGGAGTTCGGCTTTTTCGGTGTCGATGTGTAGACCCTGGTGCATATACCCCTCCTCTGGGGGCATCCGGTCAGCGCCGGCGCCTTGGTCTTGGACAGCTGCTTCTTGCGCCCTTTGCGCACAAGCTGGTTGATCGTTGGCAAATCCGCTCCTTTCAGAGTCCTCAGGTCGGTTTCAACACCTGCACTATTTCAAAGCGCAAGGGTTGTAACTCTATACATCAAAATCGCTTTCGTCAATGTCCAGCATATCTGCCTCAGTAGTGATCCCCTGCTCCGGCAGCTCCTCACCATCAGGAAGTGAAAGACGAACGTTGGAATACCTTCTCACGCCGGTTCCTGCCGGAATGAGATGGCCTACGATTACGTTCTCCTTGAGACCATGCAGGTAGTCTATCTTCCCGCTCGTTGCAGCGTCTGCAAGAACGCTGTTGGTCTCCTGGAAAGAGGCTGCGGACAGGAAGCTTTCAGTGGCAAGTGATGCCTTGGTTATTCCAAGGAGAAGCACGGTGGAGGTCGCCGGTTTGCGGCCATCCATCATCATCTTCTCATTCGCGTTCTGGAGACTGAGTCTTTCTATCTGCGAACCCTCGAGGAAATCCGTGTCTCCCGGATCATCGATCTTGGCCTTGGCAAGCATCTGCCGGACCACGATACCGATGTGCTTATCGTTGATTTTAACGCCCTGGAGCCTGTAGACTTCCTGTATCTCGTTCAGAAGGTATTTCTCTGCTGCCTCAGTACCCTTGATCTTCAGGATATCATGAGGAGAAAGAGGTCCCTCAGTGAGCCTGTCACCTGCCTGGACCCTGTCATCTTCGCGGATCCTGATGTGCATTGTAGCCTGTATCTTGGTCGACGATTCCTGACCGTGATCTCCACGGATGGTGACAGTTCTGATACCTGCCTTGATCGGACTGAGGGCGACTATCCCGTCGATCTCGGCAATGGAGGCTGCTTCCTTGGGAATCCTGGCCTCAAAGAGCTCGTCCACTCTCGGCAGACCGCCGGTGATGTCACGAGACTGGCCAAGCTTCCTCTCGATCCTGGCTATGTGTGCTCCCTGACCGATGAGACTTCCGTCATGCACCCTCAGGTGGGCACCGCTGGGAATGGGATACTTCCCCTTCACCGAGTCGGAGATGAACTTCTCGACGGGATCCTTGTCAGCCTTCTTCCGTCCGGACTGGGCGATATGACTCCTGGTCCCCCGGGAAACGAAGTCAATAATCAGGAGCATGGAACTCTCGGTAACTATATCCTGTATGTTCTTCACAAGATTCTGGGTACCCTGATGCCCTCTGTCGAGGGATTCG
The DNA here is from genome assembly GCA_029932015.1 of Candidatus Fermentibacteraceae bacterium. Lineage (GTDB taxonomy): Bacteria > Fermentibacterota > Fermentibacteria > Fermentibacterales > JCC-6 > JAOZQW01. The sequence goes on along the minus strand of JAOZQW010000059.1, from coordinate 6,836 downwards.
ATGGCGATGATGAATGAAGCTTTCCTGCTGAGCTCCGCCAGCATTTCAGCAAATCTGAGTTCGAGAGCATCGTTGTTTCGCTTTGTTGATGCTTCAAGTTCGGATATCACCTCGGTGAGAGCACTGACCTGCTTCTTCGCCTTCGTGCCGAAGGAATCGATGATCTCCCGCACGGCGCTCATCATTGCCACATATCGGCCGGTGCCGGCTTTCCTGCAGTCGACACAGGCAACGGGCACCTTGTTCCCGCTCTCCACCAGCCGCGTGAGGAAGTCCTCTATGAGAGTCTCTGTTCTGTAAGTACTGACCTCCTGATAGGAGTAGACGATCCTTCCGGCGCCCTCCTTCATTTCCTTGACCAGCTCAGAAGCCGTGAACAGCTCTTCTTCACGGCGCCTTGGTTTTCCGCTGAGAACAACCATCTGCTCAGGAAGGATGAAGATGTGCGGATGCAGGGTCTTGCTTCTGTCCTCCACAATGACCATCTGCTTGCGCTGCTCGCTGTCGAACTCCTCCTTGAGAGTGGTATCCTCCTCTATGTCGACATAGTGGATGCTACCTGACTGCTCAGCGACTATCGGGATGATGAAGGGGTCACTCGAACAGATGGGATCGTCCTTCTTGACCTTCTGTCCGTCCTTGACGAACATTATGGAACCGACAACTATGTCGTAGGTCGAGATCACTTCACCCGCCGGATCAAGGATATCAAGCTGAGTGTTCCGTGTACTTATGTTGATCGGTTTACCGCTCTTGTCTGTACTCTTGACAATGCAGAGGCTCCTGAAACTTACCACACCGGAATGTCTTGCAGTTACCTCGGATTCGCGGGTTTCGCGCCCGGCAACACCACCAGTGTGGAACGTACGGAGAGTCAGCTGTGTGCCTGGCTCGCCGATACTCTGTGCAGCGATGACGCCAACGGCCTCACCGACAGTGACCATCCGGTTTCTCGAGAGGTCCCACCCGTAGCAGTTTGCGCAGAGACCTCTCGGAGCCTCGCAGGCAAGGACGCTGCGAATCCTGACCGACTCAACTCCCAATCTGTCTATCTCTTCAGCAAGCTCCGCTGTGATCTCCTGCCCTGCCTGACAGACTGCATCGTCTGTTCCGGGTTCATATATCGTCTCTGCCGCGACCCTTCCGAGTATCCTGTCGCTCAGAGGTTCGATCACTTCTTCACCCTCTTTAAGAGCGGTGATGACCCGTCCTCTGATTGTGCCGCAGTCCTCCGTGGTTATCATGACATCCTGGCAGACGTCTACCAGTCTCCTTGTAAGGTAACCGGCGTCGGCAGTCTTCAGCGCGGTGTCAGCCAGACCTTTTCTGGAACCGTGTGTAGAGATGGAGTACTCGATAACCGAGAGTCCCTCCTTCAGCGATGAGATGATCGGTGTCTCGATGGTCTCTCCGAGCTCTCCGGTGAGGACCTTTCTCGGTTTGGCCATCAGACCCCTCATACCGGCAAGCTGCTTCATCTGGTCAACGCTGCCCCTCGCGCCGGAGTTTGCCATCATGAATATGGGATTGAAGCCATGGTTATCGTGGCTCAGTCCCTCCATCATGGCGGTCTTCACCTCTTCTGTGGCCTTGGCCCAGGTGTCGATGACCATGTTGTAACGCTCAGTTTCGGTGAGCTCTCCCCGACGTGAACTCAGCTCAATCTCGCTGATCTCGTTCCTTGCCTTATTGATTATCACCGCTTTTTCGGTGGGGATGAGCATGTCATCCATACCAACCGTCAGTCCGGAAAGCGTGGAATACTTGAAGCCGAGGTCTTTGAGCTTGTCCAGCAGTATCGCGGTCTGAACGGCGCCGAGTTCGTTGAAGCAGCGACCTACCATCGAGGTCAGGCCCTTTTTACTGAAGATGTCTTCATGAGGGATATGGTTGTTAGCCATAATGTAGCCCATGCCCTCAGGGACTATTTCATTGAAGATGACCTGTCCAACCGTGGTGTAGTCTTTCCAGAAGGGTGGTGTCCTCTGACTATCACCGTTGAACTCGGTTATCTGGTTGATGCCGCGGATCTTGATCTTCGCATGAAGGTCAACCCTGCCTGCGTCGTAGGCTCCCCGCACCTCATCCATGGAGGCGAACATCATGCCCTCTCCCCTGGCTCCAGGCATAGGTTTTGTCAGATAGTAGGTTCCGATGACCATGTCATGGCTCGGAGCAGCCACGGGCTCGCCGCTGGCTGGTCTGAGAATGTTCTTCGACCCGAGCATGAGTATCCTGGCTTCGACCTGCGCCTCGGCGGAAAGGGGAACATGCACCGCCATCTGGTCTCCGTCGAAGTCAGCGTTGAAGGCTGCGCAGGCAAGGGGGTGAAGCTGGATGGCCTTACCTTCGACCAGCACGGGTTCGAATGCCTGTATGCCGAGTCGGTGGAGAGTGGGCGCTCTGTTCAGCAGGACAGGATGATTCTGAATGACCTCTTCAAGGACCGGCCAGACTATGTCTTCAGCATCCTCCCACCTCTTGGTAGCCTTCTTCACGCTCTCATCGAGCATCTCGCAGATCCTCGCGACAATGAACGGTTTGAACAGCTCAAGAGCCATCGTTTTGGGCAGACCGCACTGGTGGAATCCCAGCGAGGGTCCGACAACAATGACGCTTCGCCCTGAATAGTCAACTCTCTTGCCGAGAAGGTTCTGACGGAACCTGCCGCGTTTACCCTTGAGAAGGTCGGAAAGTGAGCGCAGTGGTCTCATCCCGGCACCCTTGACGGGCTTGCGCCTGGAGCTGTTGTCAAGAACGGCATCAACCGCTTCCTGCAGCATCCTCTTCTCGTTCCTGAGAATTACATCAGGTGCCTGGAGATCAAGGAGTCTCTTGAGCCGGTTGTTCCTGTTGATGACCCTTCGGTAGAGATCATTTAGGTCGCTCGAAGCGAACCTTCCGCCATCAAGGGGGACAAGAGGTCTCAGGTCCGGCGGCAGAACAGGCAGGATACCGAGTATCATCCATTCCGGACGATTATCCTCCTGGGAGAGTCTGAAAGCCTCGACGACCTTGAGCCTCTTGATGTTCTTCTTCCGGCGTGAGAAGGTGGTCTCGTTGGCAATGGAGGTCCGCAGCTCTGCGGATATCTCGACCAGGTCGAGGTCCTCGAGCATCTTGAAGATGGCGTCAGCGCCCATCCCGACCTTGAATACATCCCCGAACTCCTTGCGCGCCTGCCTGCACTCCTCATCGGTCAGTATTGTCCCAACCTTGAGGTCGGGATGATCGGAGCGAGTGACAATATAGGACTCGTAGTAGATAACGCGTTCGAGCTTCAAGTTGGTGATATTGAGAAGCTTGGATATCTTCCTGGACTTGAAGTACCAGATGTGGACGACGGGGACGGCAAGGTCGATATGCCCCATCCGCTCTCGTCTGACCCTCGAATGGGTGACCTCGACTCCGCATCGATCACAGACGATGCCCTTGTTCCTTATCCTCTTGTACTTGCCGCAGCTGCACTCCCAGTCCCTGACGGGGCCGAATATGCGCTCGCAGAAGAGCCCCTCGGGCTCAGGCTTGTAGCTTCTGTAGTTAATGGTCTCGGCCTGTGTAACCTCGCCGTGCGACCACTTTCTGATTGTCTCGGGGGAGGCAAGGCTTATCTTCATGCCTCTGAAGTCCGAGAGCATCACCCTCGCGTCCCTGCGGGATATGTTCTCGAGCATCTCTACACCTCCTCATCCAGATCAGGGAGAAGTTCTACGTCAAGCGCAAGACTCCTCATCTCATTCTGGAGAACATTAAACGACTCAGGCGTGAGCGATTGCGGGATGTTATCACCATTGACCATGGCGCTGTAGGCTCTTGCCCGTCCGTCCACATCATCGGATTTGATGGTGAGCATCTCCCTCAGGCAATGTGCGGCTCCATACGCTTCGAGAGCCCAGACCTCCATCTCACCAAGCCTCTGCCCACCGTTCTGGGCCTTGCCCCCGAGGGGCTGCTGGGTGACCATTGCGTAAGGGCCGGTAGCCCTGGCATGGAGCTTGTCTTCCACCTGATGGGCCAGCTTCATCATGTACATGCAGCCGACGGTTACCCGCTGGTCCAGCGGTTCTCCCGTCCGGCCATTGAAAAGCACTGTCTTGCCGTCGGCATCAAGCCCTGCTTCGACAAGTGCCTCTGATATCTGTTCGTTCTTGGCTGAGTCGAAGACTGGAGTAACTACATCGTAGCCCATGTTCTTCGCTGCCCAGCCAAGTGTCAATTCCATTATCTGACCAACGTTCATTCTACTGGGAACACCAAGCGGGTTAAGGCAGATGTCGACCGGTGTGCCGTCTGGAAGGTAGGGCATGTCCTCCTCGGGGACAATGATACTGACGACTCCCTTGTTCCCGTGCCTTCCGGCCATCTTGTCGCCGACCTCGAGCTTGCGGCGCTTTGCCACATAAACCTTCACGGTCTTTATGACGCCAGGCGGAAGATCGTCCCCTCTGAGGAGTTTCTCCTCCTCCACTTCGAGCGTGCTCGTGATCCGGCGGAGTTCTGATGCGGCGTTCTTCAGAACCTGTCTGGCATCGTCGTCTGCGGAAAGATCCTCGACGAGCTGCTGACTGAGATCGATATCTGTGAAATCAACCCTTTTCAGGAAAGTAGCCGTGAGATTCCTTCCTGAAGGGACCATGACCTCGCCGGTCATTCGGTCGACCATGCTGACGGCTTTCTTGCCCTTGAGCAGACCTCGGAGGAAATCGTCTCTCTCCTTGATTATCCTCTGCTCATTGTCAGTGCTCTCGGCACGGAGACGGTCGATTTTCTCATCTATCTCCTGCCGTGTCCTCTCGGACCTGTCGCGGCGGGAAAACACCTTGACATCGATCACAACACCATCCATGCCGGTGGGAGCCCTGAGGGATGCATCCTTAACATCTCCGGCCTTCTGGCCGAAGATCGCCCGGATGAGCCTCTCCGAGGGGGAGAGATCCTGCTCGCCCTTGGGCGTGATCTTACCGACAAGGATATCGCGCTCACATATCCTGGACCCGACCTTGATGATACCGTCGTCGTCCAGGTTCTCTATTTCCTCAGGATTGTCGACGCTGGGCAGTTCCCTCGTCAGTTCCTCGGGACCAAGCTTGGTCTCCCGGAACTGCGTTTCCAGCTCGACAACATGCACGGAAGTGAATGAGTCGTTCCGGATCAGTCTCTCGCTGACGACAATGGCATCCTCGAAGTTGAAGCCGTTCCAGGGGAGGAATGCAACAATGGCGTTCACGCCGAGGGCGAGTCTGCCGTTCTCGGTGGCCATTCCATCTGCGAGGACATCGCCTTTCCTGACCACATCACCGGTTTTTACCAGTGGACGCTGATTGAAACAGGTGTCCTGGTTGGTTCTCCGGAATTTCTTAAGATGGTAGGTGTCAAACCGGTTGAAATCGTGGGCATCACATTCCGCTCGAATGATGATGTGCTCACCATCAACATCTGCAACTTCCCCATCCCTTCGGGCAACGACGAGGGTCCCCGAATCAAGTGCGGCCCTTCTCTCCATTCCGGTGCCCACAACCGGGGCATGCGGCCGGAGAAGAGGTACAGCCTGGCGCTGCATATTGGAGCCCATCAGGGCTCTGTTTGCATCATCATGCTCGAGGAAAGGTATAAGAGAAGCGGAGATGCCGACCAGCTGTCTGGGACTGACATCGATAAATTCAACCTCATCGGGCGGAACCATCGGAAAAGTCCCTGCACGGCAGGTCCTTACTAGCTTGCCGCTGAGGTATCCCTTCTCATCAATGGGGGCATCGGCTTCAGCTATCGTTGTTCTATCCTCGCGATCAGCCGAGAGATAAACGACCTCGTCGGTTACCCTGCCGTCAATGACCCGTCTGTACGGAGTCTCGAGGAAGCCGAATCTGTTGATGGTTGCGAAGATGGCCAGAGTGGTGATGAGACCGATGTTAGGCCCCTCCGGGGTCTCCACAGGACACATGCGTCCATAGTGAGTGTGATGAACATCCCTTACGTCGAATCCAGCCCTCTCTCTCGTGAGGCCGCCTTGACCGAGAGCACTGGTCCTTCTCTTATGTGTGAGTTCAGCAAGCGGGTTAGTCTGCTCCATGAACTGAGAGAGCTGGCTTGACCCGAAGAATGTATTGATAACACTGGAGAGCGTCCTGGAGTTCACAAGGTCGTGCGGCGTGAGCTTCTCACGATCCTGATGCCCCATGCGATCTCTGATGGTCCTGGCCATCCTGCTGAGACCCTTGGAAAATTCCTGCCCCAGCAGTTCTCCGACGGTTCTAACTCGGCGGTTGCCGAGATGATCGATGTCATCCGATGTGTTGCGTCCTTCTCTGAGCATGATAAGGCTCTCGACGATAGCAACAAGATCGGGAACGGTGAGAGTGAGTTTCTCCATCGATGTGGAGATGTTCAGCCTCTCGTTCAGTTTGTATCTGCCGACATCGCTCAGACTGTAGCGCTTGGAATCGAAGAACATCGACCTGAGGTAACTCCTGGCATGATCGAGGTTGGGAGCTTCCGTCCCCCTGAGCGCCTCGTATATCCACATTGTTGCGGAATCCTCGTTCTTCTCCAGACCAGCGCCGAGGCTGGAGGCCTCTTTGCTCAGGGTCTTCCTGATGCCGTCGAAATCGTTGGTCTCCATCCTCGGAGCAAGGAAGTCAACTTCCTCGATGCCACGCTCAACGAGCATCTCGATCTTCTCAATGCTCTCAACCGGCTCATCGCATCTGGCGATAAGTTCACCGGTCTCACTGTCAACTATGTCGTGAGCAAATGACTTCAGCATGAGCTCTATCGCCTTGGACCTGCTCTTCAGCGCCGCCTTCAGGTTACGGGTAACCCTGGGGTAGAAGCTGGCC
>JAOZQW010000336.1 GCA_029932015.1 Candidatus Fermentibacteraceae bacterium | reverse complement strand
CATGCACCGCAGGTGCGTGTCCCCCCAGCCTAGCCTCATGCACCGCAGGTGCGTGTCCCCCCAGCCCAGCCTAATTCCGGGGAATTAGGCTGCGTGTCCCCGTACGCTATATATTCCAAACTCGTTCGAACCCAATACGGAAGGCGATTCTCGATGCACCCGGTGATCTTCAGGATAGGTACGCTGCCTATAAACAGCTACGGACTCATGCTGGCAATATCATTCATGCTCGGCCTCTGGCTCGCTGCTAAACGCGGTGAACGGGCCGGGGTAGAGCGCTCCTCTGTATATGACCTTGGCATCCGCATCATGATAGCTGCCATCGTCGGCTCCAGGCTTTTTTATGTAGTCACTCATCTATCGGAATTCCAGGGCAGGTGGCTCGATGTCATCGCTATCTGGAAGGGTCTCTATGGTCTGAGCATGCTTGGCGGAGTAATACTGGCTGTCGCTGTAGGGTTCTATACTCTGTGGCGCAGGAAGATGCCCGTCTGGAAGCTGGCGGATGCGGTCATACCTTCGTTTGCTCTCGGTATTTTCATTACGAGGATAGGCTGCTTCCTGAACGGCTGCTGCTTCGGGGCCGAGACTTCCTGCTCCATAGGCGTCTCTTTCCCGGACAATGCTATGGCTTATGCGGAAACCACCGGACTTGCGCAAGGTGCCTGTCTGTATCCCACTCAGCTTTACAGCTCTCTGGCCGGCCTGTTCATGCTTGCCGTTCTTCTCTGGGCGGATCGCAGAAGACACTTCTCCGGATTCATATTCTGCCTCTTCCTCGGGCTGTATGGAACGGTCAGGTTCGGTATCGAAGAGTTCAGGTTCTTCGATCATGAACCCAACATGCTTTTCGGCTACAGTGTTTTTGCCGGAAGACCCGGAGTAACTGACAATCAACTCATCAGCCTCCTGATGCTGCTCTCCGCTCTCATTCTCGGAGTATGGCTCTACTCAAGGCGTACAGGAATCTCCTCAGGCTCTTCCTGAGGCCGGTCTGCCCCGGATGCGGGGGAGCGAGGGCCGATGGGGAGAAGCTCTGCAGCTGGTGCATGCTGAGACTGGAGCCCTGCCGTTCGATCCACTTGAGTTCAACCGGCGCTTCTATCCGACAGGGAAATGATGCTCCGGCCGACAATCCCTGCAACGGCGTCTACGTTCACTCGGCACTGATGTACCGCGGCCTGCCGGGGGAGATGGTCGTCAGACTGAAGTTCGGCGGTGAGTCGCACCTCGCCTCTGTCGCGGCATGGCTGATAAAGGAGTACTCCACTGTCCTGCCATCGTCCGATGAACTCCTTGTGCCCGTTCCAACCGGTCCCTCAAAGAGAAGGAAACGGGGCTATTCACAGGCATCACTCATTGCCGCCAGGCTGGCTCCGCTGCTGGAATGCAGTGTCCTTGAACTTCTGGAGAGGGATGATGGACCATCCCAGGTGGGGCTGCCCCTGCTCGAGCGAAGGAGCAATGTCCGCAGGGTTTTTCGTCTGAAAAGAGGGGCCGCTGCAAAGCTTGCCGGACGTCATGGAAAGATCTGGCTCGTTGATGATGTGGCTACGACCTGCAGTACTATCCATAATGCCTCTCTTGCACTTTCGGAGGTATACGCCGATTCAGTCTCGGGGCTCACTCTGACCTACCGAGGCAGGAGCGGTGGTAGTATTGTCTAGCTAGATATTTCACATGCGGGAAACTCCATTCAGGAGGTGTGCTTCAGTGGCAGGTCTGCTTCATTTCGACGGCAGGGACGTTCCATCCTGCGCCAGACATGGTCTGAGCGCCAGGAAGATATGGCTTTACTTCAAAGCGCTCATACTCAGCTGGGCTATCTGGGACTTCTTCATCTACCTCGGTTTCATAGCCGCTGGGGAAGATATGGGGGCCAGATGGGATCTCAGCGCGCTGCTGCCACTTCCCGGGGGGCTATTCTGGACAAGCTGGCTTGCCATCACTTTTCTTGCCGCAGCCTGTCTGCTTATCCTTTATATCCTCATGAGAGCATCTCTCAAAGTATCCAGACTGACTTTCGAGCAGTTGCGGGGGGACGGATTCTATTCCGGCTCTGATGCTTCCAGATTCGCTTCCAGTCACAGTTCCCCTCTGATTACCGTACCCCTCCTTCTTCTTGCAGTGATGCTCCTCGGACTTCTGGCTGGTCTGCTGTTCGGACTGGTCTCACGCATCCCGGCTGCGGGTCCGGTCATCACAGCTCTGCTTGCTATTCCTCTCTGGGGGATCATGCTGCTGGTCGTTCTAGCCGCAATAGCGTTTTTCCTGTCCTTCTCACTCCTGCCGCCCATCATCGCCTCCACAGGGGGCGATTCCTTCGAATCTGTATTTGAACTGTTCTCAACAATGACCTCACAGCCATGGAGGATACTCCTCTATGGTTTCCTTTCACTTCTCTCAATCGTTCTGGGAGGCGCAGTCTTCCTTTTCTTCTCTTCATCTGCCGCTGGTCTGCTGGCATGGACGACCGGTGTCGGAGCCGGAAGCGGCGGTTTTGGCGCTGCAATCACAGCCGGTCCCCAGATGCTTGCGCCAGAGGTGCTGCCCTATTTCTCTTTCCTTGTGACAACGCCCGTTTGTGCCGGAGGATCTGCCTGGACCGGTCTCGCAGGTGTACTGGCCGGCATATCCGGGGCTTCGATCTTCCTCATTCTCCTCTCATATCTCCTTTCAAGCTGTTCTTCAGCATGGACGATCATCTACCTTGCCCTCCGCAGGCGTAAGGACGGGGTGGACTTGCTGGAAGAATCCGT
>JAOZQW010000058.1:1352-10473 GCA_029932015.1 Candidatus Fermentibacteraceae bacterium | reverse complement strand
ACAAGAGTATTCAGCACCAGGCATCTGCCTGCCATTGCGAGTAGCCGTCTATCCCGGATACTGAGGACCGATCTCGACCGACTCGACGATCTGAAGAGCAGGCACTCCGCCTCGAAAGAGAAGTGGCTTTTCTACAGAAGGAGACGAGAGAGGATGCTTTCAGAAATGGGTCACAAAACACCACAGATGGCCATTGCCGATAGAGAGAAATCCGGAAGGACCGTCATGTGATCGTGAATATCCTCAGACTGGTACCGCCCCTGGTCTCGAATTTGCCCCTGTAGCCGTAATGGCTCCCATCCTCAGACGATATTGAGATGAGGGATTTTACCTGCATTGTACATACATCAACTGGGAAATGGAGACTCATGGCAAGCGCCAGGGCTTCATCCAGTTCGCGGCAGTACTGGTCACGGAGGTTTGAGAGAGAAGACTCCACCCGTATGACCATTCCGATATGAAGGACCAGGGAATGATACGAGCTTCTGGGCAGCTCAGTCCGGTATGTCCTGATCAATTCGTTCAGACTTTCGGTTGATTCCAGTATCAGATAGAGTTCACCAGGCAGGAATCCGCTGCTGAGTATATCGATTGAATTTGTCTTGCATATTTCCAGCACCATTCCGGCAAGAGAACTCAATCGAGAGGCATTATCCTCCTCTGAACCTTCGGACATTCCGGTTGTAAAAACGACAATGGGTCTCGAACGAGGTTCATATATCCCCATCTCCTCATACGAGAACTCTCCCTCAGGTGTTAACGGCCTATCGTTTCGATCAGACTTGACATGAATTGGAATTGATATGTCATGGGTAGGATACCCCAGCTTCCTTAGCCGTGAAACCGCATAGGCAGTGCCACCTTTCCTGTTATGTGTTCTGCCGTCCCACACTACTACTGGCACAAGATCTGCATCGAAGCTCTCAGCGATATCTATTGCCGAACCGATCATGAAATCCGTACATAAGGAATAGATGTCCTCAGCCTCGCTGTCGAAGCGTGAGGTCGAGGAGATCTCCAGATAATCTGCTTTATCGATGACTTGATCAAATCTAAGGGTCCATTCATCTCCAGCAGATGCAGCAATCTTCTTCCTGAAATGTTCAACTGGAGAGGGTAGGACGACAATCGTCCTCTTGCCCATTCCCTGAAGACATTCGTGAAAGAGGATGTCCGCTCCATCTGCAGCTGATGCGATTCCGAAATCAAGCTTCAGTTTGATAAGTTCCTTCTTCAGCTTCTGCATCACCTTGGCTGATGATTCCGAGGGGAACCTTGGACTCAGCCGCCCCGGCTGGTCGAGTCTGTGACCTGAAAAGAGAGCTATCCTGACCCGAGGTATGCTCTCGAGAACCTTCAGTCTGATGTCCTCGGCAGGAGAGAGTGAATCAAGAAGCAGCTCCGCATTTGCTCTTGTACTTGCGATCCAGCCGAATTTGGATCCGATATGGCTTCTGGCGGCCTTGTACCAGCGGCAGGCTGCACTGTAATCACCTTTGACCAGGTTGGCCTCTCCGAGCGAGGCCGGTATCCAGAAGGAGCTTGATGTTCCGTGCCGGTTGTACTCATCCCAGCACTCCTCCAGCACTTCCTCCGCAAACCTGTCAGCTTCTTTCTCCCTGCCAAGCAGGCTGGCGAGAGTGGCAGCGTTAATCGCGCACCAGTAGTCGCCCCCCAGTTCCCGTGCGTGCATGTATTCAGAGAAGGATTTGCTGAGTACCTTCTTCGCCGAATCAGAATCCCTCTCCTTCTGCTCCAGCCAGAGCCTCTTGTAGAAGCTGCCAAGAAGAGCATGCATATCACTGTCGCTGTTAAGGAAGAGCCTCCTGACATCCTCCAGCTTCGCGATGGCTTCTTCGTGCATACCTAGTTTCGATAGACATAATGCATGGAGCTTGATGGCTTCCAGTCGGTCGTCGAGAGGCTCCTGCAGGAGCCTGGCGCCCAGATCGAAGGCTTTGAGGTATTCGCCTCTATCAATGAGCTTCTTCATATAGGAAGTAGTAGGTCTCTGCCCGTAAGTAAGATCGTCATTCAGCATCAGCTGCTCCTACCGGTTTCAGAGGGTGAATAGTCAGATGTAGCCATTGTTCAATCACGGCCTCCTGAGAATCACGTTATCATGAAGGGCAATGCCCCAGTGGGTTGAACGACCTCCAAGATGGATCCGAACACTGTCTGAACCTGCTTGAATGGGACTTGTGGTTGAGTAGAGGGGCTCTCCATCCAGGAGCCAGGCCAAGAGACCATCCTCATCGAGCTCAACTGTCAGGCGATGCCAGTCGGCAAGCAGGCTGTCGGCATGCACGTGTTCCCTATGGAAGCGCCCCTCCTCGGTCCGACCGCCTATCCTCATCACAAGACCAAGGTGGGGTCTCAACCAGTTCAGTTCACCGAGGTACGAGAACCCGATGTCCGCGAGCATTCTCTCATCCGGATTCTCTCCGTCGATGTAATCGGGGCTTACGAATCCGATTGCCGCATGCACCCATGCACCTCGCTCGCTGCAAGCGAGATAGATATCCGCCTCCAAGATAAGACCACCCTCTACTGAGAAGGCTTCCCTGGATATAACGCCGCTTCCATACATGCTGTCTCCGTTGTTGCAGAAGGAGGGAGATGGAGAGCCTGCCGTTGAATCGATGTAGGGAATTGGATCGCCGAAGACCACCCAGTTCTCGGATAGGTCACCTGAGAAGTCATCCTCAAGCAGGACTTCCGCTCTAGTAGGAAGAACCGGCATCATGAGGGATATCAGTGACATCAGGATGTATCTCATAGCGCTCTCAAGACAACATTGTCATGGAAGACTCTGCCCCATTCGTTGGAGCGGACTCCGAGTACGACAGATAATGCACCGATATCCGGTGGAAGGGTCAGCTCCGTCTGATGCACAAGTGTGCTGTCGATGTAGTAGGAAAGCCTGCGGTCGTGCTCAATGACGATTCTGAATTGATGCCAGGAATCCAGATATTCGTTGATGTGGCACTGCGATGTATTATCATTGCTACCATCCGGTAGATTAAACGAAGTATACAGGGTCCCCTGCAGATGCGGCTGAGCCCAGTCCGCCTCTCCACAGTAGCAGTAGGAGAGGTTGATATCTGCCGGCATTGTGCCTTCGTCCCCCTGATCCTCAGTGCTGTAATCAAGTCCGATCAGTCCCGATATCCATGCTCCCCGTTCATTCGATGTGACGAACATGTCGCACTCAAGCACGAGTCCTTCGGACATATCCCAGCTCTCGATCGAAACGATACCGTTATTGTACATGGCATCACCGTTGCAGTCGAAGGATGGAGGAGGAAGCCCGAACGTGTCACAGAGTATCGGGCTCGGGTCGCCGAACAGGATCCAGTTGTCTGACAAGCTCCCCGAAAAGTCTTCCTGGAAAAGTATCTCCGCTGAACTTGTCATGCTGAATGCGAGGATAAGGAAGACGAAGTTGAGTAGAGAATGTTTCATTGGGAGATTACCATCGTCTCAGGAATACGCGGACATCGTCTATTCTGTGGGGGAGCGATCCTGAACTCCCGCAGAGATATGCCCGGATAGAATCCTCGTCTGCAGGTTTGAGAACGGGCAGTTCACAGAAGAGACTATCGTTGATCCTGAATACCATACTCTCGACACAGGTCTCGATAGACATTGCCTGCGGTTCTCCGAACGATAGCCAGCCATCATCCGCTTCGGTGAAGGAGATGGTGCTATCCCTTGTGATCAGAGCTGTTACCTGAGGAAGCTGCCCGTTCATACCGTCAGTGTAAGTCCATCTGAACTCCAGTTCTCGAGCGGCAATCGGGTCATTTCTGAAATCCCTGGAATCCCCTGTAGTAAGTCCCATCGCCAGCCAGTTCGAACCGCTGGCTTCCGGTCTGTCTGCAACGTAGACACTGGCCTCCAGTGAGAGACCGGGGCGAGGTAAGAATGCAGACCTTGTTACGACAGGGACGTTGTTGGCGTCGAGGGATGTGTTCCCGGTGAGTGTATCGACTGTGAAATTGGGCGTGTAATTCCGGTTGTATCCCATCACCCAGACAGCCTGATCCAGAAATCCGCATTCCCAGTCCTCTGTGAGCAGGTCGAGTCCGAGAGTAGTCGTATCATTGAATTCCCCCTCAGGGGTCATGCTGAGGAGCCAGGCATCCGGGTCACCGTATCTCGTAGTTGAACCCGCAAGAAGAATCGTGCCGTCCGGATGGACCGAGACTGCTCTGAATCCGTCGTTTCCTCCGCAGTCGATGACCTTCTGCCAGATAAGAGAACCTTCCTCGTCCAGGAGAAGAACCCATCCATCGGAGGAGCCATCCCCATATGATTTCGTCGAACCGGCGACAAGGATGCGGCCATCGGGGAGCAGCATGACATCCGACGCTCCATCCCACATCTCTCCGCCGTACCTCTGTTCCCAGCAGAGCGCCATATCCTGTGAGAACTTCATCAGAACCAGGTCTCCGCTGCCGGCCCCATAACGTTCCGCTGTTATCAGTACGATGATACCGCCGTCCTCCGAGACAGCTGCGCAGCTTGCTGTTGAAAGGCGGTCACCTGCAATGATGTTCCCATCGGTTACCCCATCCGGAGTGAGGTGCTCCACACCGCTCGAACTCGATTCCTGATCCTTGTACACTTGATAGTGGCCACCGATACCATCTGATGGGAAGGAGTATACTTCTACTCGATTCGGGAATGTATCCAGACGCATCTCCTGACCAGCATCATCGAATGAGACTACATGGACTGCATGGTAAGGTCTGGTGTCCATAGTGCGCAGGGTGAACGCCAGCTGCACTCGTCCCGAGTCACTCAGGTTGGCGTCGCCGAAGACAGGCTGCACTGTCCCTGGCCACTCTATGCGCCAGCGCTGATCCCAATCAACACTGCCCAGTGAATCCAGCCTGACGGCACGTACCCAGTAGCCGGTATGCTGGAAGTCAGCGTACTCTCCAAAGGCAGTGATTACTCCACCATCGTCAGTTGGGAGAAGAGCCGGCTTGCACTCACCTGAGAGTGAGTCCGACCAGTTCCAGAGGAGGGAACCGGAACTGTCAAATGCAGCTACCCAGGCCTCGCTCCAGAAACCCCAGTCCCAGGTGCCTGACGCGATAAATCCGCATTCATCAGTTGCTATGATATCAGTCGCATAATCCCATGAGTCGCTGCCCCCGGCAACCAGATTCATGAGGTGTTCGTGTGTGTTCGATGAATTTCCGCTGCAGGTAAGGAGCAATATCACTGTTGCAGCAATCACTGCAAGAACAGCGGTCAGCCATGGAAGCAGAGGTCTACCTCCATCCATGTCCTCCCTGAGATTCACTTCGGCAGTTGAGCCCAGCACTCGGTTCACTGCATTGGTGACGCGATCAAGCTTCTCCCTCTTCCGATTGCCTGTACCGTCCAGCCATTGGTGGGAGTTTGTGAAGTACTTCAATCCCTTTGATACTTCGGCAGTTTCGAGTTTTACAGGGATGATGGGGATCTTAAGGTTAGTGGCGATGTCCAGTTCGTTCCGTATCTGCCAGGAATCATTGGCGTTTCCGGTATAGAGGAGGAGCATTACGGAGGAGCTGGAGATAGCGTTGTAGATCGTCTCGGCCCAGTCCGACCCTGGGGAGATATCCCTTGATGATATCCAGCAGGAGAGTCCCGATGATTCCAGATGTTTGACCATCTCATCTGCGAATGACGCATCGAGACTCGAGTGGCTGACAAAGACTCTGGCGGGCATGTCACTGACTTCCATCTGGTTCACCTTGATCTGCCGGCTATGGAGTCGCCTATCGAATATAATCCCCTCGATTAGAGTGATTATGCACTAAAATGGTATGTGAATCCAGTCCCGGACAGCTCTGAAGATTATGATATACAGAGGATAACATGAAACCCCGGGGGCTGTTAAGGTCCCCCGGGGCTCTATTCGCTAAATGGGCCTAGGCTACATTGAAGCCTTGATGGCGCCCCATGTCATGCTCTCGAGTGCTCCAGGACCAGTGAGCGCGACGATGTTGGTAGTGGAAGCATCGTCGAAGCTGAAGCTGCCGAGACCTGAACCAACCTGGTTCGTCTCGTAGTAACGCAGCTCATATGATCCGGCAGGGATCTCAGTGAAGTTGAAAGATGCTGTGACTGGTCCCATCCCGGAGCCCTCTACGACACTGACAGTTCCTACGGTTGTTCCATCGATCCTGAAATCGAGGTCACAATGTCCGCCACCACTGAGGGTGTTGTAGACAAGGTTGAAGCTGATATCAGCGTGATCGGCAGGTCCGGTAGTGACGTAAGTACCGTAAACGGTGTCGCCAACATTCCACCAGTAGGGAGGATAGGTTATTTCCCAGGTGTCTGCCGTGGTAGGGAAGTTGAACTCATCAAGTGCAATGGCTGCGCCAGTGAGACCGAGCACGAGAAGTGCCGAAAAGAGAGCAGTTTTTCTGAACATATTCACTCCTTGAAACTTTGACCTAGTCGGATCCAGCATTGATTTGGCTCAGCCGATCTGGTACTCACAACTGCTGAATCTGATTTGAGTCATACAACCAAATCACATTAAGCATACTACATCAATCCTCTTTGACAAGAGAGGGTACATAGAATTAATTGATGTCACCCAGGTAAATGGGGCCATAATGCCCGCTACTCAGTACATCAGGGAGTAGCACTCTCATAATGGAAGGGTAGATCCTTATCGAGTCCAGCCTGTCGACATCAACCCACTCCACTCCGACCTGCCAGGTATCCGGCAAATCGGCGTCCTCGGGGAAGTGACTTAGTGGCTCAGCAAGGAACATCAGCTCTATCTGATGGACATCCCCCTCCTCCTCTGCGAACTCGTGGTTGGCTGCGATGTAGTCCCGCACAAGGAGGAGCCTTCCCGGCTTGACAGTCCATCCTGTCTCCTCTCGAACCTCTCTGATCAGTGTATCCGTGAGCCGCTCCCCGAACTTCTGTCCTCCTCCAGGGAGGAGATGAAAGAGTCCCTGACTGTCCCTGTTGACGGTCAGGAGTATCTGTCCATCCCGGAGGACTATCCCCTTGACTGAGTTGCGTATTCTGCCGAAGGACGAATCCGGCTCGAATGGAGGGGATGGATGCTCAGACAATGCGTAGCCCCGGTTTCATGATTATTGCTGAGTAATGTTCAGGAAGGTCAAGTTACTTGCTTCGCTTACCGGTCTGCCAGTAGAGACCCCAGATGACCGGGCCTGCGAAGAGTGCGAGAACCGCACCAAGCGCCATGAATGGACCGAAGGGGACAGGTACGCTCCTGTCCCGTCCACGGGCAAGGACGATGACTCCGAATACTGCTCCTGCGACGAAAGCGCTGAAGAGTGCAACAATGGTGGAAGTGGGTCCGAGGAAGGCGCCTATCATTGCGGCGAGTTTGATGTCACCCCAGCCCATACCTCCCTGGAACTCGTCCTCTTCCTCCTCGTGCCCCTCCGGGGCAGTTGTCGAGATGGCCTTCTTCTTAAGTATTATCGTGCTCACGATTCGGATGATGAGGAACAGTGTAAATGCCGATGCAGCGGTAAGTGTCGAAGTAAGAAGACCAATCCCCCCGGGTACGAGGGAGAAGGCGATGCCTGCGATTGTCCCGCCGATACTGACCGTATCAAGGATTATCCAGTGGTCCAGGTCAGTCAGGACCGCACAGACCAGAAGGGAGATGAAGACTGCATCTCTGACGAAGAGAAGGTCTGGGCCGTTCCTGAGCATGGCGCCTGCAAAGAGCAGAGCAGTGACAAGCTCGACCAGAGCATATCTGAAGGAGAAACCTGCCCCGCAGCTCCTGCACTTCCCCTTGAGGATGACCCAGCTGATGACAGGGATGTTGTCAAACCACTCGATCGCTTTGCCGCATGAGGTGCATCTGCTGGATGGACTGAAGATGGATTCCCCTCTCGGGACTCTCCAGCCGACAACATTCAGAAAGCTGCCGATGGCTGCTCCGAGCATTGAAGCAAAGAGGGTAAGCACGATTGTAGCGGATTCCATCAATTCCCCTATAGCCATTGTGTGTATTGTCTGATTTGCCGGAAGGGAGTATACTCCGCAAAATCAAGGTGGAACAGTAGCATGTTAACCACCCCGGTGAGATCCGGGAAGATCAACCCAATCGGAGGGAAAACCGATGAAGTACGCAATAGCTCTCCTGACACTTGTAACAATGCTGTCTCTAGCGGGCGGCGAATTCGCTACTGGGGGTAGCGAGCTGTTTAAGTTCAGTGGATTCACAAAATTCCGTTTTGCGATGTTCGGTGAGGAAGGCTCGAATCCAGCCAACAGTTTCAACATCTACAACTGGACCGCATGGAGCCCCAGGATAAGTGACATGTTCGATGCGAGGCTCTCATTCGACACCAGGTACGGATTCGGATCCGATTTTACTCTGAAACTCTCCGATGCGTACCTCAACATGAACTTCATCCCTGAGCTTTCACTCATGGCAGGTCGCTTCAAGATCCCCTTCAGCAATGCTTTCTGCTGCTCCGGAGCGGGTCTGCTGCATTACTACAGACCGTACATTGTCAGCACATCTGACTTCGCAAACTTCGGCGGTCGTGACATTGGTCTCAATCTCGCCGGCGACTTTGGTCCCGTGGACATCAATCTTGCCTACACCAACGGTACCGATGGTGAAGCTGACACCACGATGAACAAGCAGTTCACCGCCAGTCTTGTGGCCGAGCCCATGGACTGGATGACTATCGGTGCCGGCGTCGCCATGATCGGCCAGCCTGCACTTGAGGACACTCTCGCGGAGACCGATTCATGGTCCGCGACGGGCATCGATTTCTACCTTCTTGCGGATTATCCTATCAACGAGGGTGCTACTCTCAACTTCGCGGGTGAGTACATGATGCTCGGTAGAACCGGTGAGGAACTCGAGAGCGTCGAGAAGAAGGATGGAACGGACTACTACGTCAGCCTCGGCGGCAAGTTCGATGTTGACATGGGCGCCATTACGGCGATTCAGCCTGCAGTCAGGTATGAGAGCTACAGCCCTTCCTACCTGCTTGCATCCGGCGCTGATGAGCCTGAGGACAACCAGACCATCATCGACTTCTGCCTGAACCTCCACGCCGGGAACATGAACACCTTCCAGCTCGGCGGAAGGAAC
>JAOZQW010000058.1:0-1342 GCA_029932015.1 Candidatus Fermentibacteraceae bacterium | reverse complement strand
ATCCGGGTTTCAGAGTAGAGGACAGAGGCGTATATTCATCAATTACGGCTTAATGCAACCAACGGAAGGATATGAAATGGCCAGTCAGTACAGTTCACCGCCGTCCCTGACGGTAGAGACCGACAGGACCTACACGGTCACCATGCGTACAGCGAAGGGTGATATCACACTTGAACTCTACCCCGAGCATGCTCCCGTTACCGTGAATAACTTCCTTTTCCTTGCTGGGGAGGGATTCTACGATGGCATCACGTTTCACAGGGTTATTGCGGACTTCATGATACAGGGTGGCGACCCGACTGGAACCGGCATGGGCGGTCCCGGATATAAATTCAAGGACGAGCTGACGGACAACCCTCTTCGGCATGTAGCTGGTGCGCTGTCAATGGCCAATGCCGGGCCAGCCACCAACGGCAGTCAGTTCTTCATCACTCACCGGCCGCAGCCGCATCTTGACGGCAGGCATACGGTGTTTGGGAAAGTTACTGCCGGCCAGGAGGTTGTGGACGCCATCAGGCAGGGTGACGTTATCAATGAGATACTGATCTCTGACTGACGGATCTGGAGGTTGAATGTGTTACTGATCTCACTTGCGGTATCGCTGTTCCTTGTTGCCCCGGGTGACATCGTCATTACCGAAATAATGTACAATCCTGATGGACCGACTCTCGGGTCAGACGACTTATTCGAGTGGGTTGAACTCTGCAATCTGGGTATCGAACCTCTTCAGATGGAGGGGATGATGCTCAGTGATGGAGGCAATCAGCTCTTTCTCGATGCATTTGAACTGGCTCCGATGGCCAGAGTAGTCGTTGCCGCTGATCCGGCTTCATTCACAGGAGCCTACGGTACTTCAGTTCCGCTTGTATTGTGGGAAGGCGAATGGACGAAGCTCTCCAACTCTTCCGATACACTGATTCTCTACTCAGCCAGCGGTGGAGTTCTCGACGAACTTGCCTACAGTGATAACTGGGGCGTCGCGGAAGGTGATACAACCAGAAGTGATGCAGATGGGCGGGGTTCTTCGCTCGAGAAGATTGTTGCTGCAGGCGGGGGAGAAGAGTACAACTGGACCCCTTCCATAGACTATTCCTGCCCTATGTCCGACCCTGAAACCGGTGTTCTGAAATGCTGGGGCACACCAGGAGCTGTCAATAGCGTAGAGTAGAGATAAGGGGAGATAAGGGGACACAACACTTAATTGCAGATATGGGGACACCTTGAAAATTAAGGTGTCCCCATAATTATAGATAAGTGTTGTGTCCCCTTATCTAGTAGTCAATATCATTGCTGGCGGTGACCAGGTGTACGTTATCAACTCCCCTCGCCCCGCTCAGACTTG
>JAOZQW010000057.1 GCA_029932015.1 Candidatus Fermentibacteraceae bacterium | reverse complement strand
GTACATCAGGATGGCCTTGTGCATATCAGCCAGATGGCTGACCGCCGCATCGCAAGCACAGCCGAAGTTGCCTCCGTGGGCGATAAGGTGAGGGTCCTGGTGCTTGAGGTTGACATGGAGCGGAAGAGAATATCCCTTTCAATGAGGGGGCTCCCCGGAGCGGAGGCAGAAGCATGAATACTGACGACGGGATATTCGAGTATCAGAGAACAGGACGGTTCTTCGCCCTCATCGCTGAGGGTATGGAGGAACTGGGGAAAGAGGAACTGACCTCACTCGGCGCGTCCGATCCCAAGGAAGCATACCGCGGAATGTTCTTCGGTGCCGACATGGAAGCTCTCTACAGGATTAATTACCTTTCCAGGTTCTTCACCAGGGTACTCGCTCCTCTCATTACCTTCGACTGCCACAGCGACCGTTACCTGTACAAGACCGCCAAGTCACTCGACTGGTCACAGGTTCTCTCAACAGACAGAACGTTCGCCATCTTCGCTACAGTCTCAGACTCCAGGATAAGGCACTCCCAGTTTGCGGCACTCAGACTTAAGGATGCCATTGCAGACTGGTTCGTAGAGCGGGAGGGCAAACGCCCCAGCGTTGACACAGAGAATCCCGATGTCTGGCTCGGACTCCGCATTCACAGGAATCGCGCCACGATCAGACTGGACACTTCTGGCGGTTCACTGCATCGACGGGGATACAGAAAGAAGTCTGTCGAAGCTCCAATGCAGGAGACTCTTGCCGCGGCTATTGTACATCTCTCGAAGTGGGACGGCTCAACTCCCCTGGTCGATCCCATGTGCGGCTCAGCCACTCTTCTCTGCGAGGCTCTTATGAGCTACTGCCGCATCCCTGCGGCCTACATGAGAAGGAAGTTCGGTTTTGAGTGCATGCCTGAGTATGCTCAAGAGGAGTGGAAGAATGTCAGAAGGACTGCCAACTCCGAGATACGCGAACTCCCCGAAGGACTTATCCGGGGGAGTGACTCCTCCGCAGAAAATATTGCCACTGCCAGGGGGAACTGCAGTGTCCTTCCTTCAGGGAAGAAAGTGGGTCTTCACACAAGTCGTTTCCAGCAGCTGGGTGATATCAGGGGAGCGACTATCCTCACCAACCCGCCCTACGGTCTCAGACTTGGGAAGAACAGCAATATGGGTGGTTTCATGGGGGAACTGGGCAACTTCCTCAAACGCAGATGCACCGGCAGCACGGCATATGTGTACTTCGGAAAGAGAGATCTGCTCAAGGAGATAGGCCTGAGAGCCTCGTGGAAAAAACCTCTGCGTAACGGTCGATTGGACGGCCGCCTTGCCAGATACGATCTGTACTGACGTATCAGGTGGCATCTGACTTAATGGTGGGTGGCACCATTTTTTTATTCTAGCTGCGGCGCTTCTTGATCTCCTTGATGACCAGCGGGAGTATCTCGAAAAGGTCGCCGATGAAGCCCTCATGACAGAACTCGAAGATAGGAGCGGTCTCGTCCTTGTTGATGGCTATGATCCTGTCGGAGGACTGCATACCGACCCTGTGCTGTATGGCTCCTGAAATCCCGCAGGCGATGTATGTCTTGGGATTCACTGTCTTGCCGGTCTGTCCTACCTGGTGGGGGTAGGGGATCCAGCCTGCATCAACTGATGCCCTGCTTGCCCCGACACTGGCGTCCAGCAGACCTGCAAGCTCTTCAAGCAATGCGAAATTGGTTGAATCCTTCACACCCCTGCCACCGGAAACGATGATATCAGATTCAGTGATATCAACTTCACCTTCCTCAAGAGGAAGGAACTCAAGGATCTCGGTTCTGCTATCGAGTTCTCCATGTGCTGCCGGGAACTCGACCACCTCACCAGCTCTTGCAGGATCGGGCTCAAGCGCTTTCATTACCCTTGGCCGCACTGTCGCCATCTGAGGTCTTGTATCCGCGCAGACAATTGTGGCCATGATATTGCCGCCGAACGCAGGTCGCGTCTGCATGAGGTTTCCAGACTCCCCGTCGATGACAAGCTCAGTGCAGTCAGCAGTGAGACCGGTATTCAGGTTCTTTGCGATACGGGGCATCAGATCTCTGCCGGTAGTGGTGGCCGCAGCCAGAACCACAGCCGGTCTCATTTCCTCTATCATCCTGGATACGATCTGTGTGAACGGCTCTGTGCGAAAATGTGTAAGCTCGGCAGCTGATGTGACCAGGACCCTGTCAGCCCCATGCTCAACGAGCCTGGCCGGCCAGTCTCCGCAATCAGAGGTAAGCAGTGCAGCAAGCACCTCCTGACCGCAGCTGTCAGCGAGTCTTCGCGCTTCACCCAGAAGCTCGAGGGTGCTGTGATCGACCACGCGATCCCTCTGCTCTGCAAGAACCATAATTCCCGAGTACTCGGAGATATCCACCTTCTCAGACTTATCCTGACGGATGATTATGGCACCGAAGGAACAGGAGGATTCACACGCTCCGCAGAGATAGCATTCATCACTGATGATGGCCAGGCCATCCTCCATTGAGATGACACCATAAGGACAGGCTGGAACGCATGCACCACAACCGACACAGGTATCCTTGCGAACTTCGATGCTGGCCATCAGCTTTCCTCCTCACCGAGAAGGAGATCGGCAAGAACTGCCGCAAGTTCCTCGGGTGTGCCCCTGTGCATCTCACCGTCAGAGGATGTCTCAGGGGTAGAAATGGTAACCACCCTCGTGGGTGAACCATCCAGACCTGTTTCGGCGGGATCCAGTCCCAGGTCATCGATGCCCCAGGTCGGTATCTCCAGCTTTCTGGCTTTCATCTTGCCTCTGAGAGACGGAAGTCTCGGAGTGTTTGCGTCCTTGAGAATGGTCACAACCGCAGGGAGTGATGAACGGACAACCTCTATACCGCCCTCTACATATCTCTCCGCCAGAATGTGTCCATCCTCGATACTCCTGACCTTCCCCACGAAAGTTATCTGTGGCCAGTCAAGAGAAGCTGCTATGCTGGGGCCTGTCTGAGCTGTATCACCATCAA
Source organism: Candidatus Fermentibacteraceae bacterium (assembly GCA_029932015.1). Lineage (GTDB taxonomy): Bacteria > Fermentibacterota > Fermentibacteria > Fermentibacterales > JCC-6 > JAOZQW01. The sequence goes on along the minus strand of JAOZQW010000057.1, from coordinate 7,524 downwards.
TGGCCTGTTTACCGGTGATGACCAGATCGACATCTCCGAGCTTCGTGACCGCAGCTGCAAGCGTATGGCTGGTGGCCCATGTATCAGCTCCGGCGAAAGCCCTGTCGGAGATGAGAAGTGCCTCATCTGCGCCCATTGCGACCGCTTCCCGTAGAACGGATTCAGCCCATGGAGGACCCATTGTGATTACGACAACGGTTCCTCCGAGTTCATCCCTCCACCTGAAAGCCTCCTCAAGGGCATACTCGTCGAAAGGATTGAGTATTGAGGGAACACCTTCCCGTATCAACGTGCCCCTCTCGGGATCGATGCGCACTTCCGCGGTATCAGGCACCTGCTTAACGGCTACAGCTATCCGCATGCTCAATTACCTCCGGCCGCTGTCTCCTTGATGAGAGCGGAAGCGATAACGGCACGCTGTATCTGGTTCGTGCCCTCGTAAATCTGTGTTATCTTGGCATCCCGCATCATCTTCTCAACAGGATACTCCTTCATGTAGCCGTATCCGCCAAGGATCTGAACGGCATCAGTCGTTACTTTCATGGCAACATCGCTGGCGAAGACTTTCGCCATAGCGGAGACCTTCTCATATTTCTTTGCCCCGGCATCTATCATCCTGGCAACACTGTAGGTCAGAGCCCTTGCAGCTTCGATCTGTGTTGCCATATCGGCAAGCATGAACTGAATTGCCTGGAAGGAATCGATACGCTGTCCGAACTGCCTTCTCTGGGATGCGTACTTTGCCGCCTCGTCCAGGGCTCCCTGGGCGATACCAACCGCCTGGGAGGCCACACCCGGTCTGGATCTGTTGAGAGTCTTCATCGCAACAATGAAACCTCTTCCCTCGCCGCTGATGAGGTTCTCGGCAGGTATCCTGCAATCCTCGAAGATAAGCTCGCGGGTGGCCGAGGCCCTGATGCCCATCTTGTCTTCCTTCTTGCCGTAGGAGAAACCGGGTGTTCCCTCTTCGACTATGAAGGCGGAGAGTCCGCGGGCTCCTCTAGAAGGATCAGTCAGGGCGATGACGGTGTAGACCTGAGCCTCACCGCCATTTGTTATCCACTGCTTGGTGCCGTTGAGAATGTAGTGGTCACCATCCTTGATGGCCTTTGTCTTCACTCCGCCGGCATCGCTTCCGGCCTCTGACTCAGTCAGAGCAAATGCGGCAAGCTTCCTTCCGGAAGCAAGGTCAGGCAGATATCTGGTTTTCTGCTCGTCAGAGGCGGATATGAGTATGGGCATGGCTCCGAGTGCATTGGCAGCATAGGAAACCGCTACTCCCCCACAGGCCCTGCTGAACTCCTCCGTAGCGACGCTGAGAGCCATCGCCCCGCCTCCGAAGGCCTCTGCGGTTCCGCCGAATTCCTCAGGAATGTAAATGCCGAGGATATCGCTGTCCGCCATGACCTTCATTATCTCTCTGGGGAACCGGTTCTCCTCATCCAATTCTGCCCTGGCAGGAACAATGTACTTCTCTGCGATCTCCCTGCAGATGTCCCTGATGTCGGTCAGTTCATCAGAAAGATAGTAATCCATATTATTCTGTCCTCTCGATGGTTGCCAGGGCTTTCCAGGCAGCAGCTTCCCTGGCAGCTCTCCTGGATGACCCGTGACCTCTTCCTATTTCATGCCCGTCGACCAGGACGGCAATCGTGAAGATCGGTGAATGATCCTTGCCTTTCCTGTCGATCAGACTGTATACAGGGAGTGGCAGTCCCTCCCCCTGACAGTATTCCTGCAACTCCGACCTGCTGTCGGCCAGAGGTCCCTTATCATCCTCTATGGAGGGCAGAAGCACCTCCCGTTTAACGAACTCCGCAGCAGCAGATAATCCTGAATCAAGGTAGATGGCTCCCGCAATGGCCTCGATGATATCCGCTGCAAGCGATTCCGCACCACCGACAGATCGGTCAAAGCTCTTCCCGGTACGAGCAAATGAAATCAGCCCAAGCCGTCTGCCATGAAGGGCCAGATTGCCCTTCTGCACGATCTTTATCTTTCTCCTGGTTAGGTCCCCCTCAGATTCAGCGGGGAAGCGCTCCAGGAGTCCTTCACGTGTAACCAGTTCAAGCACGGCATCACCGAGAAATTCAAGTCTTTCGTAATCCCCGCCAGTGCCGGAGTCTTCCAGCGAGCTATGCGTCAATGCCCTGCGCAGCAGCTCCTGATCATCGAACCTGTATCCAAGCAGCTCCTGCAGATCAGTTATCGGGCGGCATGCGCCCATTCCCGCTACTCCCCTGTGTACTTTCTCAGAGCCAGGGTCACATTATGCCCCCCGAACCCGAGGGAATTGGAGAGAGCGGCATGAATAACAGCCTGTCTGGCTTTGCCGGGAACATAATCGAGATCACAACCCTCATCCGGATTCTGGAGCGTTGCGGTAGGAGGGATCACTCCCTCATTAAGGGCAAACGAGGTGAATATGGCCTCGATCGCACCTGCCGCACCGAGCATGTGTCCAGTTACCGATTTGGTCGAGGAGACCATTATCCGTCTGGCGTTCTCCTCACCTAGAGCGGTCTTGATAGCGATTGTCTCATTGATATCGTTCAGCTGGGTCGAGGTGCCGTGGGCATTGATATAATCGATATCCTCAGGGACCATTCCGGAGTTCTCGATTGCCAGGCGCATTGCCCTTGCCGAGCCTTCACCGTTCTCAGCCGGAGCAGTGATATGGTAAGCATCGCAGGTCATGCCGGAGCCGGATAACTCGGCAATAATATTGGCTCCCCTGGCCCTCGCATGCTCGAGTTCCTCAAGCACAACAACAGCGCCGCCCTCTGCTATTACAAATCCGTCCCTGTCTCTGTCGAAGGGTCTGGAAGCGGTCTGGGGATCGTCATTCCTCCTCGAGAGCGCCTTAAGGGCGCAGAAGCCGCCTATCCCGGTAAGGGTCATGGGAGCTTCGCTTCCCCCTGAGAGGATGGCCTCCGCCCTGCCGAGTCTTATCATGTCCGCGCCTATGGCGATGGCATGTCCACTGCTGGCGCAGGCGCTGACGGCCGAGAAATTGAGACCCTTGGCTCCGATGTCTATCCCGACTTGTCCAGCTGCTATATTGCCTATCATCATCGGGCAGAAGAAGGGGTTGATCCTGTGAACGCCCTTGTCCAGTGCGACCTTGTGCTCACGCTCGAGCGTAGTTATCCCGCCGATACCGGATCCGATGATCACACCAAGCCTCTCAGGCTCAATATTCCCTTCCAGGCCGGAATCTTCAAAAGCCTCCCTGGCGGATATGAGCGCGAACTGCGTGTATCTGTCCGTCCGCTTGGCTAGTTTACGCTCAAGATATTCCTCGGGATCGTAACCCTTGACCTCGCCGCCGATCTGGCTGGAGAAATCGGAGGGATCAATAAGGGATATCCTCCTGATGCCGCTACGCCCCGCGACGGCATTCTCCCAGCTCTCCCGGGCGGTCATGCCTATCGGGCTGATGGCACCGACACCGGTTATCACGACTCGTCTGTCCATTGACTGCATCCCCTGTTCCAAAGAGCTCTTAGAGGTGGCCCCCACTACAGCACCGCACCGCAGGTATTTTCACTCTGCGGTGCGCACTGCTCATCTACAAAGACCAGCTACTGGTCGAGCCCCTTACCCTTGAGATACTCAACGACCTTGCCGACGGTGGTCAGCTTGGTGGCTTCCTCTTCGTCGATCCTGAGGCCGAACGCGTCCTCGAAACCCATAATAAGTTCGTACTGGTCTATGGAATCAGCACCGAGGTCAGTATCGAACTTGGCTTCTGGCGTAACCTGCTCAGGCTTAACTCCCAATTTGTCGATTATAATTTCAGCAACACGATTCTCTAGTTCCATGATTCGTCCTTTCTCAGGTGGTTAATCCCCCGTCAACCGGCAGCACAACTCCGGTAATATAAGTAGAAGCATCACTCAGGAGAAAGCTGACCGCCTCTGCAATATCAGCGGGTGCACCCATTCGCTTCATCGGTACCCTGTCTTCGTAATCGTTCCGTACCGCTTCAGGAAGCTCACGGGTCATATCTGTTTCTATGAATCCGGGAGCGATAGCATTCACACGAATGTTTCTGCCTGCGAATTCCCGGGCAAGGGCTCTGGTCAGTCCGAGAAGTCCGGCTTTGGTGGATGCGTAGTTCGCCTGTCCGGCTGCTCCCAGCAGTGCTACCACTGAGGAAATGTTCACAATCGAACCTTCCTTGTGCCTCAGCATACCTCTGGAAAAGGCTCTGCACATCATAAAGGCGCCGGTAAGGTTGACTGCCAGAACGCTGTCCCAGTCGGCCATGCTCATACGCATGATGAGGCCGTCTCTGGTGATCCCCGCGTTATTGACGAGAGCAAAGACCTGTCCGGTCTCCTCCTCTATCCTGCGAGCAGTCTCCGTGACCGAGTCCTCATCGGTCACATCCAACACGAAAGGTCTGAATCGGTCCCCGAGAGTCTCCGCAAGTGACTGGAGTTCCTCAGCAAGGACATCACACCCGGCTACGGTCCAGCCCTCATCGACCAGTTTCCCTGCAATTGCGAGTCCGATACCCCGGGCCGCACCCGTAATGACAACTGTTCTGCTCACTTCCCCTCCGTTCCTTCCTCCCAGTGGAGGATGATGCCGGCCCAGGTAAGCCCCGCTCCAAATGCCGCAAGAACAACAGTATTCGGCTTCTGGATCGTACCTTCCCTGACGGCTTCATCAAGCGCGATCGGAATCGAAGCAGCTGAAGTGTTCCCGTACTTCTGGATATTGATGAACACCTGCTCCGGCTGCAGCTCGAGTGCCCTCGCGGTAGCATCGATTATCCTGAGATTAGCCTGATGAGATATGAGAAGATCAACTTCACTTTTAGGAGTCCCATCCATCTCCAGCGCCTTCAGGCATGCATCGCGCATTGCCCTGACAGCATGCTTGAATATCCTTGATCCATCCATCTGAATAGTATGAAGATTCTGTTCAATGGTTTCAGCACTGGCTGGATTTCTGGAGCCGCCACCGGGTTGAATGAGATGTTCTCCCACAGAACCGTTGGAGCCCCAGTGGAATCCTCCAAGTCTGCCGCCCGGTCCTTCGGAGGAGATTGCTACCGCCCCGGCTCCATCACCGAATAGAACGCATGTGGTCCTGTCGTCCCAGTTCGTGATCTTGGTCAGCATGTCGGCGCCGATGACCAGTACCCTATCCAGGAGACCAGATTCGATAAAGGCTTTTGCCTGTATGAGCCCGTAGATGAATCCTGAGCATCCAGCCTCGAAATCATAGGCAGGTATGTGCCCAAGCCCCAGCCGATCCGCAACCAGCGCGGCGGTGCTTGGGAAAGTGTAATCAGGCGTGACGGTTCCCAGAATTATCATCTGGACATCTTCCGGCTTCCAGCCAGCGGCTTTCATTGCATTTCTAGCAGCTTCGCTGGATATATCGGAGTTGGCGGTCTGCTCATCACAGATCCGGCGCTCCCTGATGCCCGTCCTTGTGACTATCCACTCATCCGTAGTATCGACGATCTTCTCGAGATCGGCATTAGTCAGCTTCCTCTCCGGTACATGGTGTCCGGTGCCAACGATATATGCATTTCTATTCAATTTCTCTCCAATCTTACGAGGTGGAGCTGCTTATCTCCAGTCGTATCCGATCACTGACCCCGCTCCTGTAAAAATCGCAGGATGCTGCTATTGCGTTCTTAATAGCCTTGGCAGAACTGCTTCCGTGGGCAACAATGGAGACTCCGTTCAGGCCAAGTAGAGGAGCTCCGCCGTATTCAGCGGAATCAAATCTCTCCCAGAGTTTGGAAAATGAATGTCTCATCAGGAGGTAGCCTGCCCTGGAAGCCCAGTGCCTCTTCATTTCCAGGTAGAGCGATCCTCCGACAAGTTCCGCTATCGATTCGAATGTTTTCATGATGACGTTGCCAACGAAGCCGTCACAGACCACGACATCCGCTTCACCCTTCAGTATTCCGTCTCCCTCGATATTGCCCTGGAAGTTGAGACTTGAACTGGAGAGCATCCCATAGACCTCTCTCGTAGTATCCGTGCCTTTGCTCTCCTCATTACCGACATTGAGCAGGGCTACCCTGGGACTGTCAATCCCGAATACTCCTTTTGAGTAGGCCTCACCCATGAGCGCGAACTGAAAGAGCTGATCAGCCCTGCAGTCGACATTCGCTCCGGCATCGAGCACTACGGTCGGGTTGTTCTGAGTGGGAAATGTCGCTGCGACAGCCGGCCTGGGTATCCCCTTGACCCTGCCCAGGGCAAAGATACTAACCGCCATCATTGCGCCAGTATTTCCCGGGCTAACCATCGCCTGAGCCAGACCCTTTTTCTGAAGAGCAGCCATTACAGCCATGGAGCTGTCTGGCTTGCTTTTGAGAGCTTCAGTAGGGTGATCATCCATTGTTACGACCTGCGAAGCATGCTGAATGGATATGGGTAGTTTTGCCCCGCCGGCCTTGGATAGCGCTCTTGAAAGACAGTCACGGTCTCCGACAAGAATAAGCGACGCATTGTCTGTAACAGACCTGCCGCAGTCCTTGAAGAACTGAACTGCTCCCTCAACAACAACAGAGGGACCTCTGTCGCCACCCATACAGTCAACTGCGACTGTTAGAGCATCAGGCACTTGGGCTCACCGCCGATCATATCGGATTAATCGTGATCCTTAGTCTTCCTTGGGCTGAACGACCTGGCGGCCGTCGTAGAAACCGCAATGCTTGCATACTCGATGTGGGAGCCTGGGCTCACCGCATTGAGGGCAGTGGCTGACCGAGTGCTCTTTAAGGGCATCATTGGCCCTGCGCTTGTCTCTCCTGGTCGAGGAGTGTCGTCTTTTAGGTACCGGCATTATTCCTTCTCATTCCTGCGTTGCGTGTACACATCGATAAACACGAGTGGGTCTCATACTGCATCTCATCAACTTGACCGTCAGGTTCCCCTCCCGGCGGTAAGCCTAATTATAACTAATCCCGGGACAATCAGGACTGCAGAGCGGTTTGGATGGAACGGAGAGGTCGATCGCTTCCCTGAGAGCATCGAGAATGACCAGACCACCGTCCTCCACTATGATCGGCACCGCGTCAGTCTCCTCAAGGATCCTGTAGTCGCTGGAGTAGACACGGCTTATCTCCGCAGTTACTGGGAACCGGGCGGGTTCTAGACATCTTGCGCATTCTATGACAAAATCGGCCTCCAGAGAACCGGTGCAGACGATATTCCTTTCCCCGAGGTCTATCTGAATATCGAGCACTCCCTCACCTGCAGCAGGGAGGATCCCTTCGAGATGCCAGTCGACAGACTCAAGAGGAAATGCGACACAGGCTGAGTTCATGCCCATGGAAAGGCTCTTGAGATCGACCGTCATTGCTGCTGTGTCAAGTTTCATCGGGAGCTCCGGGAGAATGTGCCGATAACAGCATCCAGGAGTTCATCCCTCAGCTCCAGAGTGGTTGCCTCTGCATAGACCCTCGCGAGCGGCTCTGTTCCACTGAGCCTGATCAGCACCCAACAGTCTCCTTCGAGAAGAAGTCTGACTCCATCGGTTCTGTCA
>JAOZQW010000335.1 GCA_029932015.1 Candidatus Fermentibacteraceae bacterium | reverse complement strand
GGAGCCATGTCCACACCATCAGGCGGCTCACGATGCGACCTGATAGCCGACAAGATCAGTGTTCTGAACGAAGCCGGCCTCCACTGGGCACTCTGGGCCTACCGCGATCCTGCACCATTCGGCTTCGGACTGTTCGTCAACAGCGAAATGGATGAGAACCTGGCTCAAGTCCTCAGAAATTCTCTAATATCAACGGAATGGTAAGATATCCAGTTTCCTGTTGAGCCTTGACCTCCTCTCCAGACTGCTATATCTCTGGTGATAGTGATTGGGGGTTCGCAATAAGCTTCTTTATCGGAATCCTGCTGCTGCTTCTAAGTGCTGATCCCATCATACCTGCAAACGGACTCGGTTCCGCCATGTTCTCGGTCGGCTACGGTAACAGGACGGGCAGCAATCCACCGGGTGGTTCCCTGGCTCTCAGAGGTGCTCTGATGGTGGATCTGAGCATATCGTTCGCACTTGGCATGGAAGCGGGATTCTACCTGATCGAACAGGAGCCACTCCCAACAATTTATGAGTATCCTACAACCAAGTCCATCTTTCACTTCGGGGCAGTGGCGCAGTACCTCTTCGGCACGGGATCGATCCGCCCCTATCTCCAGGTCGGGGCGGGGCACTACACCTGGAACACAAACTTCCTAGGAGCGAGCGCTGGGGGGGGAGTTCGATACCAGCCGGAGAACTTCGGTTATCTCCTTTTCATCGAGGGAAGATGGCATGACAATATCCAGAATCTCGGAGTACCTTCTCCCGGCTTCTACACGATATCCGCAGGCGCAGGTGTGTCATGGTAGCTTCGAGGCGAATCAGGCTCATCACCTCCCTCATGTTGCTCATGTTCCTCCTTTCCTGCGGGACTCAGTCAGTCAGCCGCACTGACCTTACTCCCGACGAACTCAGGGACTTCGCTGTTATGTCTCTCGAACCAGGTGATGTGATCAGGTATGCACTTGAAGGGTCGAGCCAGAGGATCGAGGGAGTGGTTCAGCAAATCGACCCTAACGGTCTATATGTCCACTCGGATGACGAGACTGTGTTTCTGGCAACTGACAGCATCGAATGGCTGTGGATTAGGCGCAGGTCGCTGAAAACAGGTGCCCTGGTAGGAGCCATCCCAGGATTTGTTGCTGTTACCGCATTCGCCGCAATCGGCCTCGGGAGCTTTAATGATGGAAATATGCTGCTCGCCCCTCTCCTCGGATGCGTTGGGGCGCTTGTCACCGGAACTGCCGGCGCCACTATCGGAGCCGCTATTCCCCGCTGGGAGCTGCTTTTCTAGGCTGTTCTTCTTATCCTGATGATGTTACTGCCGGTCGGTGGCCTGAACAGGTCGCCAAATCCTCTTTCCGAGAAACCTTCCGAACGCATCGGCACGCACTGGATAGTGGATATCTGTTGTCAAGTCAGCACACTGCATTACTGTTGCTATCTCAATACAGGATACAGCTGCAACGGAAAATGCAATTTGCGGAAGGTCGAACGGTAATCAGGTGAAGCGGCCCCGTCCTGCTTCGGCATCCTCCGCTCCTCGCTTCAGACTGCCGTTCAGTTCTGTATTGTCATGAATTTTGTCCATCTCGAATCCATCGACAAACTGCTCAGCATTGATATAGCGCAAGGCTGCTGTTTTGATAAAATCAGCCAGTGAGCGGTTCTCTCGTTCGGCCAGTGTCAGGAATCGCTGGTAAGTCTTGTCTGAAAGTTTCAGCGTTACTGTTTTAGACATACTTCACCTCGTTTCACATCACACCCATTGTACAGGCATAGAATACAACTGCATCACACCGAATATCAATCTCCCCAGCGCGCTGCGAATCTGCCTTTGCATCCAGTGCTTCATATTCGGCCATGAGGACCTTAAACCTCACAGATGCATGCACTCGATCTTACCCGATCTAAGATCGACGAGTTTCTCTGCTACAAGTTTCCTGTGGCATCTGTCGGGATCGGCTTCGTAGCAGGTCAGGGCGACCTGCTGGAATTCGTCCAGAAATCGCATCAGCTTCTTCAGGGCACCGTGTTCCTGCTCAAGGACCTCTTCCCGATACCATCGAAGAAGCTTCTCGCTGTCCTCCCGTGTCCTGACTGAGAATCTTCGCGCCTTCGCGATCCCAAGTTCAGGAACATGCTCGTAGGAGATGCCTGCTTCGGCAAGAAGTTCACTCATCCTTCGCTTGGAGAACCCGGGCTTTCTGGATACCGGATCCCTGCGCACATCGACAACAATTCTGACGGCATGTTCCTCAAGAAGCCTCAGGTACTCCTCGAAATCCCTGCCCTCGTAGCCGATGGTGAAGATCTTCATCTGCATTTCAGCCAGCAATTCAGTTATTGAGATATCTGACTCAGCGTGTTCCGGAAGAATGACCATGTCATTCAGGATCGATCTCCTCAGGCAGCAATCGCACCTTGAGAATACTTTGGATACGATCGAGATCAGGGAGTGGTTTCTCCTTCTTGTGAAACAGCTCGATATACATGAGATGAAGACAGTCTTCACTAATTCGATACACCACCCTGATTCCTGACCTTGATCCACTCCCCTTCAAGGTTTTGCATGCGAGCTTCTTGGCGATGAAGCAGTCTTCAGTATAGATTCCTTTGCCCGAAAGCGGGAATATGCCCATAGCTTCCGGGGGGATATCTGAATCCCTATGCGCCAGGAGCAGCACTTTCTGGAATGTCTCCAGGTCCTCTGGAAGCGATCTATACTTCTTCGATAACCGTTTAAGGTCTCGAAGGAACCCGGGGTGCCTGATGATCTCAAGTGAATCCCCGA
>JAOZQW010000334.1 GCA_029932015.1 Candidatus Fermentibacteraceae bacterium | reverse complement strand
GGAATTCACCGGCACCTCGCGTTTCGAGATCTCTCATGGCAATGTTCCATCCGGAGCCGAGTTCAGTAAAACGGCGTATAGTATCGAGTCTGTCCATTGCATCAGGTTTAAGCTTCGTGTACTCAGGCACGATGAGGTAGCAATAAGCCTGGTGGTGACTGCGGCCGACCCTGCCTCTGAGCTGGTAGAGCTCCGCGAGACCGAACATGTGTGCGTTATCAATGAACATCGTGTTCACCCTCGGGAGATCGAGTCCAGATTCTATGATAGCTGTACACAGCAGAACATCGTAGGTGCCCTCCATGAAGGAATGCATGACCTCTTCTAGCTGATTTCCGGTCATCTGACCATGGCCGACCACAATTCTGACATCTGGGATTATGGATTGGAGCTTCTCCCGGACTTTCTCGATGGTCTTTATCCTGTTGTGTACGAAGAATACCTGACCATCCCTCTCCAGCTCCCGCTTGACTGCTCTGGCAATTATCCCTGCATTGTACTGCAGAAGCTCGGTATGAATAGGGTATCTGTCTCTCGGCGGTGTGGCGATAAGGGATATGTTCCTGAATCCCGAGAGAGCCATGTGGAGTGTTCTGGGAATTGGCGTTGCAGTCATTGCGAGAGTATCAACGCCGGTTTTCAGTTCTCGGAGGTACTCCTTCTGCTTGACGCCGAATCGATGCTCCTCGTCTACTACAAGCAGCCCCAGTTTGTTGAAACGGACATCTTTCTGCAGCAGGCGGTGGGTACCAATGATGATATCAATACCACCCTCAGCCAGGATGGAGAGTATTTCGGTCTGCTCCTTCTTTCCTCTGAATCGGCTGAGCATCTCCACTTTTACCGGAAATTCCGCAAGGCGGTCCCTGAATGTGAAATAATGCTGTTCAGCGAGGACTGTTGTTGGAACGAGGACAGCCACCTGATATCCTGCGTCTACCGCCCTGAAAGCAGCACGGACTGCGACTTCGGTCTTACCGTAACCAACATCCCCGCAGACCAGTCGATCCATCGGAGAGGTCCCCTCGAAATCCTTCATCACAGCTTCTATCGCCTTGGCCTGATCGCGCGTTTCCTCATATGGGAAGCTCCCTGCCAGAGCAATCACATGATGTCCCGGAGCTTTGAACACTTCCCTGTTTGCAGCTTTGCGCTCCGCATAGAGGGCTGCCAGTCTGCCCGCGATCTCCTTCGCCTGCTTCCTGGCTTTGGAGATCCTGTTCACCCAGGATACTCCGCCTATCCTGTCCAGCACAGGGGCGGATCTGTCCGGGGCCATGTACCTCTGTACTGAACCGATCTCATCCATTGGGACAAGAAGCCTGTCACCGTCCCGGTACTCAATCGCAAGACAGTCCAGCGTCACTCCGGAAGTCTCCACCTTTTCGAGACCGATGAAGCGTCCAATACCGCATTCTGTGTGAACAACAAGGTCCCCTGGAGAAATATCCGAAGCATCGGATAAGCCCTCCCCCCCTCTGAAGTGTCTTACCCTTTCAGGTCTTCGTCTGCTGGAAAGCAGTCCCCGCTCCGCAAGGACAGCCAACCCGGAGTCAGGCATTCGGAAACCCTCTGATAGAAGGAGAACCGATTGTTCCAGAGACAGATCAGATGGCAGTAGTTCACTGAAAGTGGAACTCTCAGCACTTGAATCACTCACAACCGCAATCCTCACTCCATTGTCGGACCACTCTCTGAATTGCCTTATCATCTCATCCCTGTGGTCTATGAAGGATTCCTGCGGATAGGTCCGGTAGAAGGCATCTACATCATTACGCGGAAAGGGCTCCATGCGAAGCAGACGATCACTCGATGTCATTCTGTCGAGTACTTCAGGGAGATTGAAGAATTGCTCTCCGAAAGCGAAAGGCAGTTCTGCACTGGAATAGCTCTCACGATGAAACTCAAGAGCCTTCGCCATCTGCAACTCGACAGCATCGGGGTCCGAGATTATGAGAGTTCCGCTCGAAGGCAGATAGTCAAGCAGATGCGAGAAAGTATCAAGGAATACCGGTAGATAGTGCTCGATGCCGGGAAAGCCGTTAGAAGTCCAGAGCCGCTCGCTGAGGGGGTGTGTTTCAGGGACCATCTCCATTGCGCGATTCCAGTGTTCGGGTGAGAGAAAGACCTCTCTTGCCGGAAGAAGTAGACATTCCTGAAGATGACGTATACTCCTCTGAGAACGCTGATCGAAGTTGCGCACGGATTCAAGTTCATCACCGAAGAACTCCAGGCGGACAGGATTGTCCAATCCGAAGGTGGCGATGTCCAGTATCCCTCCTCTCCTTGCCCATCTGCCCTGTTCCCATACTCCGCTCTCCTTGAGATATCCCGCGGCGAGGAGCCACTTCTCCACGCTCTCCATTGAGATCCGCATGCCTTTGTACAGGCGAAGAATGGAAAAACTTGAAGGATTTGGCAGTTTCTTGAGAAGCGCAGATGCGGGAACTACGGCGGCAGCGCCGCCACCGGCATGGAGCAGACCGGCCATGCACTCTACTCTGTCAGATACAACACCGGGATGAGCAGGCTCACCTTCCCATGGGAGGGTCTCGTACGATGGAAAATAGAAAACTCTTCCTATGAGGGCTGTCAGGTCATCCCTCATCTTCTCCGCATCTGTGACGGTCGGGGTTACGATGACAGTAGGACCTGCCAGTCTGTGAGCAGCCGCGGCAGCGAACGAACGTGCAGATGCTGTCAGTCCGCCGACTGCAGTCGCGCGGTTCGAGGCAAGGGAAGAGAGCATTCCGTTGAATATCCCGTCCCAGAAGAACTCATCGATCACCCAGCCAG
>JAOZQW010000056.1 GCA_029932015.1 Candidatus Fermentibacteraceae bacterium | reverse complement strand
GAACTTCCCTGTTTCAGGGGTTTTCTGAAGAAACCATATACTTCGGCTGAACTTCTCTCCGCCATAAGGGATTCTCATCAGGACCACTGATCAGTTTCAGCGATTCATTCCGGTCTCGATCGGAAAATGGTATTCAGCTCTGTCTGCGCAAATAGAGATTGATGCAGGCATATACCAGAAGGTTGATCGCCAGTCCCCATATTGCTGTGAGCTGTGATCTCGCAAACATGAATATCTGTGTTACGAAAATACTCACTAGTATGGCTCGCTTGAACCAGTGTGCGGCCGCTTCCCTTGAGCGTCTGAACCGGAACAGTCCGATGAGTACAAGTGTACTGCTGGCAAAGGCTCCGACGATCGAAAACCCCGAGACATCATCTATCGGTATCCAGTCAGGATTGAGCCAGCCGAATATTGCGATGAACTGCATGAGACTGGCAAAGACAAAGAAGATCATCACCGAGGTGATGACCTTCGGAATGTCCAGGATACGTCTGACTGCTGACAGAATGCGATCCCTTGAGCGGTAATAGCCCTTCAGAGTTCTGGAGCTGCCTGCGGCATCAGTTCCTCCGAGTTGCCTCCGGATAAGATCATTCACCTCCAGTTCATCAGGTGAAAGCGGAGTTCTGCTGAGAAGTCCTCTAAAAGCAAGATACATGGCGATGAAAATAAGATAGATAAGTGCTATGGTCGGCTGGAAGAAGTAATCGTTGTCTTTCGTTATGAACTTGCCCAGTTCGTCGATGAAGAGACCGAAACCGACTCCGCTGATGAAGGCGGCAAGCCTGCGGATTGACGGATTCCAGTACCGGAAGAGCATGACGAGAGCGATGAGCATCAGCAGTCCACCCCAGAGCATGTGAGAGATGTGCATAGAGCCAAAGGCTATCTGGGGGTATTTGGTCATCGCCAGGAATGCCCTGTTGATGAGTATTGTCACAACTGACATAACCATCAGGAGTTCGAGAAGATCCCCCGTATCGGTGTCTCTGACAACCCTGCGCTCGTTCTTAATTGATATCCCCCTGTTTGTTTAACAAATGCACTCCAGTTAATCGATTGCCTCGAAGAGCTTCACATAGTACTCCGGCGTTCGCATGAACGGATCATCACCTGGTTCGATAAACTCCGTCCCATCCGGAGTGACAAGGCATTCAGTGGAGTGAAGAAGTGCCCCGCCTGAATACCATCTGCGGGTTTCTATCTTCATTTCATCATTATTGCTGGTCGAACTGAAGAGGAATACGAGACCGCCACCTCTCTCGAATAGCAGCTCGTGATACTCGCTGTGAGCCGCATGCTGAGAGGTGTGGATTACCAGAAGCAGATTCTTTTCTCCATACTCTGTATTGAGGTCCCAGTAGAAGTCCGTCCGCTCGAAGTAATTGCCGACTGCCGGATAGGGGACATCTGTAGGATTGATGAGGACGGTAGTCGTGTAGAGAGCGTATTCCTCATCCATCATGGACTTCACTTCGGAGTAGTAGGCTCTGATATCCGAGACTCCTTCAGGTTCATCAGGCAAAGCGTATTCTGATGTTAGCAGAGGGATGAGCAGGATCAGTGCAAGTATCATGATCGCTCCTGTTCATGCAGATGCTGGTTTCTGCAGGCTAGATGCCAGTTCATTGAGCATATTGTTCAGGAGCCATCGTTGGTCCCTGGTTCAAATTCCATAATGCAATTCATAACCGATGGACTCAAACCTGAAAAGTCAAAAAATTAGGCCAGGCCTGGAATCGTGCGTTACGCACGAAATGAGACCCGGCCTGAGAATTGCTATGGTTTCTGCCGGCGTCATTCTGCATATCTTATCCTGTTGATACATCAGGAATGAACCTCGATCACTTGCATGGGAGTTCCGTTGATCAGATTCAGAATACTTCATGTCGATCTGTCCTCTCGCGGATTGCATATTGAGGAGCCTACCCCTGAGATCATGGCTGAGTGCATCGGCGGGAAGGGCCTTGCAGGGCATTACCTCCATCCACATGTCCGAAGGGAGTGGGACGACCCGGAACTGCCCCTTCTCTTCATGGCCGGTCCGCTGACCGGGACTTCTGCGCCGGCATCGGGCAGGATATGCATCATGTCCAGATCGCCGCTCACCGGAGCCATCTGCGACTGTTCGGTAGGCGGGTCGTTTGGCTGGCAGCTTCGAAGAGCAGGTCTCGGCGGTATCGTCGTAACCGGGAGGGCATCAGCCCCCACAGGTATCGAGATAAGCGATGGCAGCGTTTCTTTTTCAGATGCATCAGGACTTGCCGAAGCAGGAACTGATTTGCTACACAGGGATCTCAGAGATAGAGGGGCGGTTGCCTGCGTCGGCCCGGCTGCTTTTCATGGTGTAAGGTTCTCGTCCATCATGGTGGACGGGGTTTATGCGGCAGGGAGGGGCGGTCTCGGTCTCGTCATGGCTTCCCGCAACCTCAAGTACCTCACGGTGAAAGGGACGGGGAGCGTTCCTGCAGCTGATCCTGATGGACTCCGCGAGGCTGCAGAGGATATCCGCAGGCTTGTTGCAGCAGCTCCCGCACTGATGGGCGAGTATGGTCTCCGCAACTGCGGGACTGCCGCATGCTACGATCTGATGAGCTGGAACAGGATGATGCCAACGGCGAACTTCCGGAGGACTTTTTTCCTTCCTGCGGCGGGTATGAACTCCCATGCATTCTCTGAGAGGTGGAAGCCGCGCAGGGTTGGCTGCAAGGGGTGTCACATTCAATGCAAGAGGGTGGGGGAGGATGGAGTTCATCTGCCCGAATTCGAAACGATGTCGCACTTCAGTGCCCTGCTTATGAATACTGACCTCGATGCTGTCAGGGAGGCGAATACGATTTGCAACAGCATGGGCATGGACACCATTTCAGCAGGTGCCACACTTGCCTGCTACTCTGAGATAACCGGCGAGAAACTCACACCCTCCCGAATAACAGGGCTTCTGATGGATATAGCTCTCCAACGCGGAGAAGGCACCCTTCTCGGGCAGGGATCCCGCATTTACGCAGATGAGATGGGGCATCCCGACCGCTCGATGAGCGTGAAAGGAATGGAGCTGCCCGGATACGACCCGAGGGGGGCCATGGGCATGGCGCTGGGCTATGCGACCTCCACCAGAGGCGGGTGTCACCTGAGAGCTTACCCCATCAGTCACGAGATATTGAGAAAACCTGTGGCCACCGACAGGTTCAGCTTCGAGGGCAAGGCGAGGATAGTCAAGATAGCCGAGGACATGAATGCGGTTATCGATTCACTCACCGCATGCAAGTTCTTCTTCTTCGGCTGTTCCCTGGAGGAATATGCCGCCGCCTTCAGCGCGGTCACGGGATTGGATGTTTCCGCCCAGGACCTTCAGAGAACCGGCGAGCGGATCTACTTCCGGGAGAAGATGATGAACTCATCACTGGGCTTCAGTGCTCTGGATGATGATCTGCCTTCCAGGTTCTTCAGCGAGCCCGGGACTCACGGAGGAGGTATCGAGGTTGCCCCGGTGGACAGGGAGGAGTTCCTGGCTGCAAGGCAGCGCTACTACACAGTCAGGGGGCTCGACGACAGCGGCCTGCCGCTTGGAGAGAAGATCATCGAACTTGGGCTGGAGGAGCTGTCGTGAGAGGTCTTCTCGATAAGTATGCCGCCAAGCTGGTCACGGCCGGACTGGCCGAGCCTGGTGATCCGCTGCTCGGAGGGCTGGACGCAGAGCTGGAGTGGAACAGGGAGGATGACGCTACTCCTGTCCTTGAAGAGGTGATAGGCGGGATGGGTATCAATTCCATCCTCTTCTCAAGACCTGCCGAGCCTTACAGAACCATCATCGAGCACCTTTGCCGCGGCGAAGTATCCTCGATTAGGCCACGCGATGCGGAGACCAGGACCTTTCTGCATGATCTGCCGGTCGTTCGCGAACTGGCGGCTGGACCTCTGCTTGAGAAGCTGAGGATCCGGAAGAGCGTCATCGTACCGGGGAGAGGTATCGTAACCTGGGGAACCGTCAGTCCTGAACAGGCTTTCATCTTCTTCAGTTCGGTCTGCTTCGCGTGCTTCGTCAAATTCTTTTCCGATCTGCTGGAAGAGCGAAGACAGGGAGGGCTCTCCTCTCTCTCCAGAACTGTGCTGGCGAGGGTTCTGGAGTACCTTCCGGAGTATCCTGCAGATGTGCCGCCGCTCATGAGCGGTCCATTCGGGAAGGAAGAGGATGTCTACGCTGCGGTTGCCCAGGCCGGCAGGTTAACGGTGGAAAATGGACTTGTGGATTCATTTTTCGGGAATGTCTCTCTGAAGTGGAGGAATACTCTCTACATCAGTCAGACCACATCCTCACTGGATGAACTCGAGGGCTGCATTGTGCCCTGTCCTCTGGACGGCTCATCCTGTGTTGGCATCACTGCTTCCAGCGAACTCGGTGCTCATAAGGAGACGCTTTCCCGAACCGGAGCGGATGCAGTGCTGCATAGTCATCCACGGTTTTCGGTGATAATGTCGATGGACTGCGCCGAGGATTGTCCCGACAGGGGATACTGTCATATCAGGTGCTCGTGGAAGAGAGGTGTGTGCGGAGTACCGGTAGTACCTGGAGAGGTCGGTGCAGGTCCGACCGGTCTGTGCAATACGCTTCCGGCTGCGATGGAAGACTCCAACGCAGTAATTGTCTGGGGACATGGACTCTTCACCCGCTCCATTGGAGACCTGAACGGAGCCTTCCGCAGACTGCTTCATATCGAGGGGGAATGCAGGGATCTCTGCATCAGCATGCTCATGGAGGATCACTGAGATCCAGCACCACCTGCAGATCGCTGTGCAGATCGTGCCGCTTCAGTACTGGACAGGAACTGGATTCTCTGTTAGTTAGTTAGCCTATGAAAGACAAACTCAGTATTGAGGGATGGAGCAGTATGGGGCTTGATCCGCTGACCGGTCTGCATGACAGGTCATACATCGAGAGGGTTGAAGAGGAATTCAGCGAGCGCATGCAGCCGTGGTCGCTCATCATGCTGGTCACTTCAAGCTGATCAACGATATCTACGGGCATCTTGAGGGTGACAAGGTTCTCCGTCAGACGGCCCTGTCTATCCAGATCAACCTGAAGAGAACTGATATCGCGATTCGATTCGGCGGAGACGAGTTCATGATAGTTCTTCCCGAGACGAGCGGTGAGGGCGCTCTGAACCTGGCTGAGCGCCTGATGGATGAGATACGCAAGAGCAGCTTTCCCTCGGGCATACGCGTCAGTCTCTCAATGGGAATAAGTCAGAGCAGGGAATCGGACAGCTCCGTTCTGGATGTGGTCTCAAGGGCTGACAAGGCACTATACAGGGCCAAGGAGTCAGGGAGAGGGCGTTTCTATTTCTTCACAGAGGATGTCGTCGAAGCCGAGATCCTCGATATCAACTTCTCGCATATGGTCGGCCGCAGATCTGAGTTGCAGAAGATCAGGCAGCTTCTGGAGGAATCCGTAACTGATTCCACCAGGTTTGCTCTGCTCACAGGTGAAACAGGTGTGGGGAAGACCAGACTGGTTGACGAGATACTGAACTACTGCAACTTCATGAAGGTGCTTGTAGTTCGGAACTCCGCTTCTGAGCATGCCAGACATCAGCCCTATGATCTTCTCGTAGAACCTGTAAGACAGGCTCTCGCTCAACTCACTGATAGAGAACTGGAAACGGTGAAGAGGCGGGTTGAGCCCGTGCATCCGGCCACTATCGAGCTTTTTCCCCAGGTGAAGGCATCCGTGATGGATGACACCATGTACTTCAGGGAGGAGCGGCTCAGATTTAGGATATTCCAGGATGTCGCCCTCCTGGTTGCGGCGGTATCCGCCATGAGACCTTTGACCATCATTCTTGATGATCTGCAGTGGATATCCGAACCGGACCTCGGGATACTTTCCTTTGTGGCCAGGAATACCGCAGATGCTCATGTCTTCTACCTCTGCATTATGCGGAGGGATAGTGTTGACGATTCCATCTATGGTAGACTCTGCTCCATAAAATCCTCTCTACCGCTCCTCCATCTCGACATCAGGAAGCTGACCCCCCAGGAAGCCAGAAACATGATTCTCTTCGCGCTCAAGGATCCCAACGTGCCGGATGAGCTGCAGAGCTTCCTGATCGCCCAGAGCGGAGGTAACCCGCTCTTCCTGAGGGAGATGATCACTTCATTTGTCTCCTCGGGGTACATATCCATGGATAAATCGGGTGAAATGATCTACCAGCTTCCCGACCATCCGATCATCCCGGATAGTCTGGGGGAGGTTATCACCTCAAGACTTGGAATGGTGAATGAGGATGCCAGGGATCTGCTGAAGATAGCCTCACTATCATCCGACAATATGCCCATGGATCTTCTCGAGGATATGATCGGCGGTGATTCCATTCAGCTTGCCCGCAGAATAGACTCCTGCATCAAGGCTGATCTGCTGGAGGAAGTTAGAGGGGGAAGGGGAGAACTCGGTTACAGATTTACCCACGGCGCTGTAAGGGAGTTCCTTGCAGCGGAACTCCCGGATACTCTTAAACTTAATTACCACAAGCGGATGGCCTCCTACTTCGAGGAGCTTTACAGGGAGGGTAGAGAGGAGCTTCTTACAACTGTCGCATACCATTACGTAAGAAGTCATGATAATGCCAGCGCGGCTGAATATGCTCTCATGGCCGGGAGACAGGCCTTCTCAAGAGCCGCCAACAAGGATGCTCTCAACTGGTACATGGAATTCCTCGATAAGGCAGGGGACAGGCTTCATGATGATGGTATGATGTTTGAGATAAAGCTCAATATGGGCAGCCTCTACTCTCTCACGGGGGAAGTTACTCTTGGGGACGAGAATCTCAGACAGGCGCTTGATCTGGCCGGTTCTCCCGAGCAGGAGGCATCCGTCCACTTCCGAATCGGCAAGAACCTTCACAGGGCCAGCGAGTACCCGCAGGCTCTGGCAAGTTTCAGCAGGGCCGTGAGACTTGTTGAAGAGAGCGGCGCATCGGATCCAGCTGTAATCGGGATTGCTATTGAGTCCATGATCGCCATCTCATTCATCAATCGTCTCCGAGCTGACTACAGCGCGGCCCAGAGTGTTCTGGATACAGCCAGAGCTCTGCTCGATGAGCTTGGTGAGGAAGTTCGCGAGGATCTCTGGGCACTCTATTACACGAGACAGGCAGACCTTGTAGGCGATCTTGATTCAGACCAGGAAGCGCTGGACCTGTACATGAAGGCGCTTACCCTGTGCAGGAAGATGGGCGATATCTATGATGAGACGGTAGTTCTCAACAACATGCACTCCATCTACTCCTCCTCCGGAGATTACGGGAGAGCCCTGGAGACTCTCGAGGAGACCGTTAAGCTGAACCGCACTCTTGATGACAGGCTCGGTCTCGCCATTGCCTACTTCAATATCGCAGAGCATCATCAGATGATCAACATGCTGCAGCTTGCACGGGAGTATTACGACAAATACCAGGAGATCAATTCCGATATCGGGAATACTCTTGGAGTCGGATACGGGAATTGGGGGCTGGGTCACCTTTCCCTGCTGAAGGGAGATCTGGAGGAGTCAGAAGCCTGTTTCTGCCGGGCGCTCGATACTTTCATCGAACTCGGATGCGAGGAGATGATTGCCGGCTGCCGGATAGCACTGGCTCAGATAATGGTCAAGACGGAAAGAAGTTCTGAAGCCGCTGAGCTTCTGAAGCTTCTCGGAAATGGTCCTTTCACTTCAGGCACAGCGAATGATATCCTGTATGTCACAGCTCTGGTTCAGATGTCTTCTGCTCGCGATGGTGATAATGATGCCCTCGAAAGCGCCGTTCGGCTCTTTAGTGAATCGCTCTCCTCGGGAGAGGACCTGAACTCTGTGGAGATCGCCCTGCGAACGATGGGTCTGGCAACCGCGCTTCAAAGACTGGGAAGAAGTACTGAGTCCGATGAAGCACTGCGGGATGGAAGTGCGCAGATGTCAGGAAGATTGAAAGCGATCAGATCATATTCAGTTCGAAACAGTATACTGACAAGGTCCGAGATAGCCGCTCTGAAAACCATGCTTGAGGAGAGGGGAATAGATCCTCCCGGGGCAGATCTTTCATCTTCAAGAGACTGATATTTAGCCCACAAGACTCTTTGATGAATCTGGACTTGTGTTACTGCTGAATCATCTCCGACATCTTCAATTTGTTACATGAACCGCCGTGATGCGGAACCGTTTACCTGGTGGTGTGTGGGACGGCGGGAGTGACCCCGCCTCCCACCCGATACTTGAATTCACGCTGAGATCAAGCGGAATGGATCTCAGAATGTTATGTTAGCCGCTCTTAAACCATTCTTTCATGTATTGCACCGGGAGGCCAAGGTAATGTACACGCAGGAGCTCAGAGAATTACTCAAAGCAGGACTTGAGAAGACTGAGGCTAGTGGTACTTTCAAGAAGGAGAGAGTCATCACCTCCAGGCAGGGGACCAGCATCAGGGTCTCGGGGGGGAAGGAAGTCCTCAATTTCTGTGCAAACAACTACCTTGGGCTTTCAGGGGATCAGCGGCTCATTGACAGGGCTGTTTCAATCCTCACTGAACGCGGGTACGGCCTTTCGTCAGTGCGCTTCATCTGCGGAACACAGGATATTCACAGGGAGCTCGAAAAGAAGATATCCGCATTCCTCGGCAAAGAGGACACGATTCTCTATTCAAGCTGCTTCGATGCAAATGGCGGACTATTCGAACCACTCCTGACCAACGAAGATGCCATCATCTCAGATCAGCTGAACCACGCTTCCATCATCGATGGAGTGCGGCTCTGCAAGGCACGACGATACCGGTACGCTCATGCTGACCTTGAGGATCTTGAGGCGGTTCTCATTCATGCAAGGGGAGCACGTATCAAGGCGATAATCACGGACGGGGTCTTCTCCATGGATGGCGAGATCGCGCCTCTGCCGGGCATCTGCGAACTGGCAGAGAAGCACGGGGCGCTGCTGATAGTAGATGATTCCCATGCTACAGGCTTCATCGGAGAACATGGCAGAGGAACCATCGAGTACCATGATGTCACTGATAGAGTGGATATCGTCACATCTACTCTTGGCAAAGCCCTCGGGGGTGCATCCGGAGGTTTTACTTCGGGACCTTCCGAGGCGATAGAGACTCTTCGGCAGCGCTCAAGGCCGTACCTCTTCTCCAATACACTTGCTCCGGTTATTGCCGGGACAACCCTGGCGGTACTCGACCTGATAGAGAACTCCAGCAGAGAGAGGGACAGGCTCAGAGAGAACCAGCGCCGCTTCCGAAACCTGATGATGGAGGCTGGCTTCAGGATACATCCGGGGGATCACCCGATCGTACCGGTCATGTTCGGACACCTGCCTGACGATGCATCACTGGCGCAGCGTTTTGCTGACCATCTGCTTGATGAGGGTATTTACGTCATTGGTTTCTTCTATCCAGTGGTTCCCAGGGGAGAATCGAGAATAAGGGTCCAGCTCTCTGCAGCTCATACCGCAGAGCAGATAGAGCGCTGCGTTGAAGCTTTTACTAAGGTGGGCCGCTCGCTCGGTGTACTTGGCACCACCTCTTGACAGGAAGCGTCTCTATAATAGAATGTACCCGTTATGAGTAAGGATAATAGAGGTATAGCTGAGTTCCTTTTCGGGAGGATACGCAGAGAGCTGCTTTCACTCTTTCTGCTGAATCCCAGCCGATCGTTCTATCTTCTCGAGCTGGTCGATATTCTGAGGACCGGTAGAGGAGGGGTTCAGAGAGAGCTGGCCAATCTTACCGCTGCCGGCATCATTACTAAAGAGAAATCCGGTGTGAGAACCTATTTCAGGGTAGATTCCGGATGCAGGGGATTCGAAGAGCTTCTGGCGCTGGTGCTCTCATCCAGAGAGCTGGATCCCATCCTCCTGGAAGCGATCGAAACTGCCTGTCCCGATGCCGCAGCAGCCGTCCGTTCAGGCGAGGCTGCCCCGCGCACAGATTCTCTGGAACTCGAACTCGTCATTCTCGGTGAGGCCGATACTGAGATCCTGAGAGCTGAACTTGACAGGGTGGAGCTTCTCACTGGAATGACCATCCGCGCGAAGGTGTTCCCATCTGATGGACCACTCCCGGCGGGAGCTGGTCATATCCAGACATGGGCTGAACCAGACAATGGTATTCTTCTGACGGGAAGACGGAACGCCTTCCTGAGGGAATACGAGCCTGAATCGGAGACCTCACCGCAGAAGGACCTATTCTCATCCTTCGGAGTTGACTGGTGAGGCCGCTGCTCTCTTGACCTTCAGGCGTGATCTTCAGTTCTATCGATTCTCGGCATATGGATTTCTGAAGAACCTGCGGTTCTTTGAACCATTCATCATACTTTACTTCCGTGAGGCCGGTTTCTCCTTTCTGGAGATAGGGATGCTCTTCGCCATTCGGGAGCTCTCAACGCTCGTGCTGGAAGTTCCTACCGGTTTCGTGGCTGATCTTCGGGGCCGCAAGCTCTCCATGGTTTTTTCAATGTGTTCTTACATAGTGAGTTTTGCGATCCTCTTCTTCAATCCGGGAATAAAAGCTGCCGCCCTTGCGATGGGAGTGTTCGGCCTCGGTGAGGCATTCAGGACCGGTACACACAA
>JAOZQW010000055.1:10332-10625 GCA_029932015.1 Candidatus Fermentibacteraceae bacterium | reverse complement strand
AGGGCGGTGAACTCTTCCTCGGTCATCTCGCCAGCAAGCTGTATGGCGGCGGCCTGAGACTCGGTCCAGCCGAATCGGTGGAGGACGGTTACGGTGGAGTCGTACCACTGCCGGCTTTCGGGAGTGGTGAGTTCCCATGCCTGAGAATACAGGGAATCGGAGAGAGCCTGGGCAAATGCAATGGCAGCCGCTGAAGCGCCGGCTGGTGCGCCACAGCCCCATCCGCCAACCATGAGAACAGCAGTCAGCGCCAGCAGAAAAGCCATAGGTCTGCTCACGGTCATAGTACGTGC
>JAOZQW010000055.1:0-10322 GCA_029932015.1 Candidatus Fermentibacteraceae bacterium | reverse complement strand
TCGAACCAGGTCGATTTGGGAGGCATCACATTGCCGCTGTCCGCCACCTCGATAAGCTGATCGATCGAGACAGGATATAAAGAGAAAGCGACCTTGTATCTGCCTGAGTCGACAAGCTGTTCCAGTTCGCCGGTCCCTCTGATGCCACCGATGAAATTGATGCGATTGCTGGTTCTGGGATCGGCAATCCCCAGAACAGGGGCCAGGAGATTCTCCTGAAGGATGCTGGCGTCCAGACTCTTCACGGGATCATCAGCGTGGAATGAACCCGGCTTCGGAGTGAGAGCGAACCAGGTTCCATCGAGGTACATTGAATAGTGAAGGTTGGCCGTGGGAGAGGGAGAAGCATCCTTCTTTACATCGAAGACAGAGGAGATCCTATCCATGAACTGAGCTGGAGTAAGACCGTTCAGATCTTCGACTACGCGATTGTATGCCATGATCTTCATCTGGCTTTTCGGGAAGATGACCGAAAGGAAGTAGTTGTACTCCTCGTTACCGGTATGGTGATAATTGGACTCCTGACGCCGGTCAGCGACAATCGTGCCTGCTGCACTGCGGTGATGGCCGTCAGCTACGTAAAGGGCGGGTGTTCCCTCGAAGATGCTGCTAATATTCTGGAGATCATCCTCGGTTTCCACGAGCCAGAGAGTATGTCTGATGCCATCCGGAGAGCTGAAGTCGTACTCAGGGTCTCCCTCGCATATCCTCTTCTGGATGCGGTCGAGTTCGGGGATGTCCGGATAGGTGAGGAAGACCGGCCCGCACTGCGCGTTCTGGGACATGATATGACGTATTCTGTCCTCTTCTTTGACCTTCCTTGTGAATTCGTGCTTCTTGATGATGTTGCTGCGGTAGTCCTCAGCGGATACTGTTGCAACAAGACCAACCTGGGAGTGATCTCCCATAACCTGACCGTAGAAGTAGAACAACGGCCGGTCCTCCTGGATCATGCCACCGTTCTCCATAAGGCGGCGCAGGTTCCTTGCGCCCTGCTCGTACACCGAATCATCATAGAGATCCACTGCTCCATCGAGGTCGACTTCAGGTTTAACCACCCTGAGGAAGCTAAGTGGATTGTCCTTGACCAGATGACGTGCCTCGTCAGAATCCAGAACATCGTACGGGGGTGAAGCGATCTTCTCTGCCAGTTCCCTGGCTGGACGAAGTCCACAGAAGGGTCTAACTACAGCCATATGCAGCCTCCACTGCTGGCACCTGGTGCCAGCCTGTCATGTTCCTGTCACTGATGCTGGATATAAGCATCCTGTCATTACTTGTAACAAGAAATCTACTTGTGGGCACACACTTCCGCAAGAATAGGAAGGGTATCAGCCAAGACCAAGAAGAGCATAGATGTGATGTCGCTCTTTTGTGAACCTCGGGTCAAGTATCTGAGAAGCCGTTCCGGTTACCGCAGGTCTCCAGCGCTCAGGCGGCAGACCAGCTGATGATGTGAGGTCGAATCCCTCGACGATGAAGCGCCATCGCCATTCCGGTTCGGGGCCTCCCCATTTCGCAGCAGCTTCAGGCAGTTGTTCGAGTCCCACGCCTTTCCAGGCTGATTCGAGAAGGAGTATCCGCGATTCGAGATAACCCGCCGCATTCTCCTGTAGATCAAAATCTGCTCCCTTGCGCCGTAGAGTTCTGGCGGTAAGGAGAGTTGATAGGTCGTCTGCGCCAGATGCGAGTACAAGGCAGATATCGTGCGCGGATCTCGCCTCGGTGAGCCGGAAGAGGGGACCGAGCCTGACATGCTGTGCTGAGTCGGATCTGCCGGCGGCTATGGCAGCTTCAGCGGAGAGGGAGAACAGCTTCTCGGCTTCAGCCCAATCGCGCATCCTCGAGGAGATATCCGCCGCTACCGCATAGGCAATATGCCACTCGGGGAAATCCGCCATGAGTTTTTGCGCCTCGGTCCTTGCTGCGGCAAAATTATCGAGTTCTGCCAGCGTGAGAACCTCCTCCTTCCGGAGTTTTCTCAGTATGGCGGGGTCGGATTCGGATGCAATGAGATTTCTGAGGGCCAGAAGCCTCCTGCCCTTGTTCCTGCCCTTGCCCGACACCTCCTAATTCCCGTCAGCGGGGCGCTCGTAGCGCTCGAAGTACCCCAGCAGCGAGCCATCCAGGGCTCTGACTGCACGCATCCATGCCCTGTGCTTCTGATTATCAGTTATCATCCGCTCTTCCTCTCCGGCCTGGAGGGCTGCATGGACTTCACGGATGATGCGGCACGAGTTCTCATTATGGAAATCGAATATGGATCTGCCGGTGAGTTCCTCTCCGGGTCTGTAGTATTCAAGTCCCGGTCCGTTGACGTACCTTATCATGTGATCGTTATCAACAAACATGAACGGCTGACCGATACTGTCGATGAAGGCTTCGAAGAGAGCTTCCCTGCTCATATGGCACCTCTTCTCCCTGAAGACGATGGGGGCCGGGCAACGCATTTATCATTACATTAGAGCAATCGAAGAGCCGGAACAGTCTCAATCCGCCGTTCACGGGGAAGAAGCTCCAGATGAAGATAATACTAATATGTGCAATAAGTCCGATTTGTCGCCTGCGGGGGAAGACCCTCGAATCGTATCTGCCTTGAGAGAGGACGCTTGCAGTTGAATATCCGAGCTCTTTACGAGGGACATTACAGGTCTCTCGAACCTGAGTTCGTCAGGCTGGCTTCAGGGCTGATCGGGCGGGAAACGGCAGTTCCCGTGAGCGCCGCCGGGTCGGGTCAGCTGACCCGACTCAGGGAACTCCTGCTGGAGGAGCTTGCCGGCCAGGTGATGGGTGGGGTGGAGTTCCTGCCGGGCATCCCGCACCTTGTTCAGAAACTGAGTCCATTGCCGGTCTCCGTACAGCAGGTCAGCCACGCTGATCGGACATTCTTCGCTCTGTCAGCCATGGAGGTTATCCGAAAAGGTGAACCGCTCTACGGACTCTGTGGAAATGCTGAGACCGCGCACTCCCTGGCCGGTTTCTTCGAGGAGCTGCTCGATCAGGGGGTGAGTCCGTCATCCTATAGCATGATACTGGATATGATGGAGGGTGATACCGCTCTCACTGTCGAAGTGGTGGGCAGAATATTTACAGTGTATGCCAGGCTGCGGCACGAGAGATATCCCTTTTCCAGGAGCGATGTAACGGCTCTGCCATTCCCGGAGGGAACTTCGGGAGCCTTCCTCTTCTACGGTTTCTATGATCTCAATCCAGCGCAGAGGGGAGTGCTCCGGAGGCTTTCGTCACAATCCGGGACGAAAATTTACTGGTTCAGCCCTGCTCGGGAGATGTCCCCATGGCCTGCGGTTTATAAAAGAACGAGGAAATTTCTCGAGGACCTTGGTATCGCGTCCGTAATGCGATGCGGAGGGGAGCTGGCAATGGTCCGCTTCGCCTCCTTCTTCGAGACGCTTCCGGAACAGCCAAGACCTTCGGCCCCCATGCCCGGGTTCAGGATCACCGCTGTTTCAGGTGTAACGGGCGCTGCCAGAGAGGTCCTGGACAGGATCACCTGCCTGACGCGAGCCGGTATCGATCCAAGCCGGATAGCTGTCGTCAGCAGAACCGGTGCGGCCGGTGTCATCAGACTGGCGCATCACGAAGGAGTCCCCGTTTCCGAAGCTCTAACCACAGCCCCCATGGATATGCCCTATGGTCGGCTTCTATCAGCACTCGTCGAGATGGATGATGAGAGCGGCTATCACTACTCAACAGTGGAGAAGATAGGAACCACGGGAGCCCTTCGGAAGAGATACTCATTCGAACCGGGTGAGGTGCTGGAGACAGTCCTCGATACTGGCATTCGCATGGGGAGGGACCGCTGGAGGGACTGGCTTGTCACCGAGGCCGGTACTTCAGCTGGTCTTCCGGGATTCATAAGGGAGGTCTGCACCTTTTTCGAGAGCCTTCCTCCCACTGCACCGGCAGCTGTTTACCTCGAGCGGCTTAACACGCTCTTCAGAGGGCTCTGTAATGCTTCGCTGAAGACTGCCTTTCTTGACCAGATATTTGATGAAAGACGCTTCAGGCATCGGGGAGAAACAGGGTGGAAGAGGTTCGCACAGGTATTCCGGATCGAGTGCCGGGATCTTTCGGTGGTATTGAGGAAAGGGTCACCTGATGGATTCCGTATTCTGAATCCTGAGCAGGTACGGGGCTCCCTCTTCCATACGGTCATCCTCCTGGATATGGAGGAGGGTATCTGGCCCTCGGTGCCGGTGGAGGATCCGAGACTGCCGGATGAGTTTCGGAAAATGCTCGAGCTGCCCATGAAAGCGGACAGGGAGCAGGAGGACGGGTTTCTGCTAAGACAGGTCGGAGAGGCCGCAACCAAGGGGCTGGAGCTTGTTTACAGGAGCAGGGACTCGAAGGGTTCCGAGGTCTATCCCTCGCCATTCATCGCTCCGCTTGTACTCAGCGAAAAGGGCTATTCCCCCTCCCCCGACTGGTTCTCGCAAGCCTCTTCATCACCCATGGATCGACTTCTCGGCGGCAGCCATCCAGGGCAGACTGCTGCGCTCGAGGCTGCTGCCGGCCGCATCCCCTCCGGTTTGAACTTTCTCCCATCCATCCTCCGGGGAGAGGCCGAAAGGCTCAGTGATAAACCATTCGGACACTGGGACGGAGTGGTCGGAGATGCATACAAGTTGAAGAAGAGTATCTCGGCTTCCCTTCTGGAGAGCTACGTCAGATGTCCATTCGTCTTCATGGCGGAGAAAGTATGGGGAGCCAGGGATCGTGTCTCAGCAGGAGTTACCGGAAGACCGGATCCACGTCTGGCGGGAACGGTAGTACACGAGGCAGTCGAGTCGGTCATCCGCGCTGAAGGCTTTGCCGCGGATGAGAGCCAGATCCTGCAGGAGCTGAACAAGGCTGCTTCGGGCCGTGAACTGGAAGCCCTGCTGGGCAGCCGTGACCTGGAAGAGCTGTGGCTCCGCAGGCAGGTAAGGGTAATCAGGGATTCCCTTCGAGAACTCTCTCTGCAGGAATGGTCATTCGTGAGCGCGGAACTCTCTCTCGATGGCACCCTCGGCAGTCTTTCGATCAATGGCAGGATAGACCTTGTTGTCAGGGATTCTGAAGGTTGCCTCACAGTTATCGACCTGAAGACGGGAAAAGCCAGAAGCAATCGCGATACCACTAGAGGATGGCTGTACCAGCTTCCATTCTATTACACGCTGCTGCGTCAGAACATGCCGGGGGAGGAGATAGCCTACGTCCGGTATGCATCCATCTCCGCCGGAGAGCCGGGAGCGCTTACGGGATTCACCGGCAGCGAGGCAGAGGAACTTATACCGGATGTGATCAGGAGGAGCGAGCTGCTTGCCGGTCTTATACAGGACGGGTATTTCCCTCCATTTCCATCGAAGAGGGATAACTGTGGCAGATGCGGTTTCAAGCACCTCTGCAGGAGAAGTCCTGAAGAGCGGCTGGATCGCAAACTTTCAGCAGATCCCAGACTCTCTGTCCTGATGGAGATGAGATGACAGAGAAATATCCTCCCCCCGTGGACGAGCAGGTCAGGGAACTCATCAGGGCGGAGCGGAAGCGGAACGTTGCCGTTCAGGCAAGTGCCGGTACTGGTAAGACTACCCTTATAGTAGACAGGGTCACTGGACTTCTCAGGGACGGCCTGCCTATCGACCGGCTTGCTGTTGTCACTTTTACGAGAGCTGCGGCTTCTGAGCTGAGGTCGAGGATACGCTCAAGGCTCATGGAGCAGGGTCAGACCGAGCCTCTCCGGAACATCTCCAGAGCATGGATAGAGACTATTCACGGTTTCGCATCAAGGATACTCAAGGAGCACTTCAATCTCACCGGCGCAGACCCCTCATTCAGTACAAGCGAGGGACACTTCGATCCGCTGGAGATCGCCCGTCAATGGGATGCATGGCTCCTTGGTCTTCCGAAAAATACCATCGAGGAATTCGGTGATGTGCTCGAACAGGTGCCAGTTGAAACTCTCAGGTTGATCATTCTCGGTATCGAACCGACGAGATGGCTGACGGAGCGTGATATGCTGGGATATACCAGGGAAGTGCTGGAGCGGTTCAAGAGGGAGCATCTTGCCGAGGTGGACATTGTGCTGGATTCATGTCTGAATCAGTTGAATCCATGGTTCCTTGCGTTCTCAGGACTCTCCCGGCGGATGAAGGAGCTGCTGGCCGGCCCCATTGATATTGCCCCCGCGGAACTGGCGGAACTGAGAGGGCTGCTCTGGAGCAGGAAGAGGGGCGCAAGGAGCGACTGGCCCGATCATGAAGGCATGATGGATATCTTCAACGCCGCCAGGGAGGAATTCATCAAAGGTGTAGCACCGGTTCTTATCGCCCATCCGCTGACGGATGGCACCTGGCAGCTTGCCGAGGGATTTGCGGCAAAGCTCCGTCAGATGTGGGATGAAGACAGAAGCAGACTCTCCTATGATGACCTCCTCTACATTGCCTGGCGTGCGATCGCCACGAGCGGAAGGCTCGCAAAGTGTCTGCATGAACGCTTCGAGCACGTTCTGATAGACGAGTTCCAGGATACGAGCATCGACCAGGTGAACCTGTTCTCTTCCTTCCTCGAGCAGGCAGGCAACCTTCCTCCGGGCATGGTCACGGTTGTGGCCGACGACAAGCAGTCCATCTATGGATGGCGGAATGCTGATATAGAGACCTACAAGAATTTTCTCATCCGGATGAGGGAGAGCGGAGCTCTGGTGGAGGGGATAATCACAAACTTCCGGAGTACAGGAAGCATTATTCGGTTCGTCAATGCTTTCGGGAAGCATCTCTTCGGAAGCCAGACTGCGGAGGAGCAGCCATTTGGCTGCGACTACTCCCCGATCACCGAGCGTCCCGGAGCAGGGGAAGGAGAACCTGTACTTATCCTCTCCCTCCCGGAGGCACCGGATGATCTGCTGGTTTCGATGAAGACAGCGGAGTACAGAGCGCTTCTCCAGGCGGAGTGGTTCGCTTCATATGTCACCAGAGGCCTTGAGAGTGGCTCCAAACCAGGGGACTACGCTCTTTTGATCCGAAGCACCACTCATCTCAGGAAGTTCATCGAAGTACTCGAGAGGGAGAATATCCCATACTTCGTCGAAGCCACAAGGGACTACCGTTCAAGGCCTGAGGTAGCCGACCTGAGGGAGCTCCTCAGATGCCTGGTGCATCCGGAGGATAGACTCGCATGGCTCCATACTCTTCGCTCCATGTTCTTCGGTCTCGACGATATCGCCATTTCCCAGGCTGCCGCTTACGGGATCACGGGTTACTCTATCGAGACGGATGAATGTCCCGTCGAGGTTGCAGTAGCCAATGCTGTGATCAGGAACCTGCGGCGAGCGGCTCTCTCCCTTCCTCTACCTGATCTGCTCTCCGCAGTTCTCTACGGGACGGAGATCGTTCCCTCCATTGCCGCCTCGAAGTATCAGGCTGCCAGGAGACTTGGCAATCTCCAGTTCATCCTGGAAATGGTGCTGTCGGGAGGACCGTCGACGATAGAGGAACTGCTGCTTGAACTCGACGAGGATTTCGCTCCAAGCAAGGCGGAGGAGCCTCCAGCGGCTCCGTCGGACGGCAGTGCCGTCACTATAACCACCATACACAGGGCGAAAGGCCTCTCCTGGAAGCGTGTCGTGCTAGCTGCACAGAATGCGGGAAAGAGAGGGCTTACTGATGTCCTGCTGACGGATGAACACAATCGTGCTGCAGCGTTCGATCTTGGTCTCAAAGTACCTCTCACCAGTAATGCAAACATCAGATCGAGAACGGCGAACTGGAGAAACATCGCCTTGATAGATGGCTACAGAGGTACTGCGGAGAGCAGGAGACTTGTCTATGTCGCGGCCACCAGAGCAGAAGAATCGCTGGTCCTCTTCGTGACAGAGCAGAAGGAGGATTCGACCAGCCCCGCGGGGATCGTCTGGAACTCGGTTCAGAGTGCGCTTGAAGAGGATCCAGGCTGCTGCGTGTTTGAGGAACTGGAGCCAATCATTCCAAAGGGTCGGGGAGGCCGGTCATTACCTCTTCCTGAATTCCATCCTGTTTCTCTCCCGCCGGGAGAGCTCTTCTCCGTAGAACCATTCGTTCCCGGCTGGCAGCCTGAGGGCGCCAGAATCGGAGATATGGTCCACAGCATGATGGAGAAGATCGATTTCGTTGATCCGGAGAGGTGGCTGAGGGAAAAATCAGCCGATCTCGAATGTCTGTTTGGAGAGGACCTGCCCTTCGTAAGTGAGCTATGCCTTTCCTTCTTCAGTATGGAGTTACCCTTCGATCCAGTGAATGCCAGAATAATCGGACGGGAGTTCCCATACACAGTGATGACTGACGGGGGACTGAAGCAAAGGTACATCGATCTGCTGCTTGAGGATGATGAGGGCTTGATAGTGGTGGATTACAAGACCGACGCTTTCGCAGGGAGGAGTGTCGAACAGGTGGCAGAGGAGTATATCGAAACCCAGCGCCATTACAGAAGAGATGTGTCTGACTTCTTCGGCAGACCTGCGAGGGGCTACCTGATCTTCCTCCGCGAAGCGATCACAATTAAGGTGACATGATACTTAATTGTATATAAGGGGACAGGATGAAGATGCAATTATCCAACATCACACTTCTCCAACAATCATGGTGTCCCCAAATAAGTAATTAAGTATCATGTCACCTTATAGGGGCGTGCGTATGGTTGATACGCACGCCCTGGGTTTCTGCTAAGTATCAGCTAGATAGAACAGAAAGCCGTAGTGCCACCCCAGCTGTCACCGAGGGCGGCATAATCACCGGTCGACGGGTCTGTTACCCAGATTGTGCCTTCCCAGATGGTGTAGATATAGCCGTCAGCCACGGCCATCTCCGTTACGCCACTGTAGCTGCTACCAAGACTCTCGTAGTCACCGGTCCAGGGATCGACCCAGTAGAGTAGATCACCCTGCAACACATAGAGAGCATCATCGGTACCCGCGACTGCCGTGGTCCCCGAATAGCTCGAGGGGAGTTCAACGAAGTCACCGGTCTGAGGGTCTGTTCTGTAGAGATAGTCGTTCTGAATGATCATAAGGGCATCACCGGCCCAGCAGAGGAACTGAGTGCCGTCATAGGAGCCCGGTATTGATTCCCAGACCCCGTTGATGGGATCGGCCTGGTAGATGACACCGTTCTGTGCTGCATAGATGTAGTCATCATTGGCCGCGAGTGCGTTGGTCCCCTCCCATGTATCCGAGAGTGCTTCCCAGACTCCGTCATACGGATCGATGTAATAGAGCCAGTCACCCTGGATGGCGAAGAGTTCGCCAGCCGAGCCGATCATGAGTTCAGTGCCTCCCCATGTATCGCCAAGTTCCATCCACGTTCCATCAGTCGGATCGATGTCATACATGACATCTCCCTGTATTGCGTAGAGCCAGTCCGCTCCGGCAGTTCCGGCCAGCAGCGCGAGCGCAGCTGGCAGGATGAAGTACATACTTCTCTTCACAGTGTTCCTTTCTGTTCCGGACTCAGATCGCAGAGTCCACCATTGAGTGTCACACGAATGAGAATCTAAATATACTCTTTTAGCCATGCCTGCTCATCGCCTCCTCGATGAGATGCAGGGCAGTGGCAACCCCGTTCTCCTGTTCCATACGCTTTCCGAGAGCTTCTGCAGATCGACGATACTTCGGGTCTGAGATAACCTGTATTAGTCTTTCTGCCAGCTTTGTGACAGTAAGCTTCCTCCTGAGAAGCGGCACGGGAGCAACACCCATCCGATTCAGGTGTGGCCCCCAGAAGACCTGGTCGACACCGAACATAACCACGACCGAGGGGCGGCCGCTCAGAGTGGCGGAGTGACTCGTTCCAGCCCCCCCATGATGGACAATGGCCGCGCAGCGCGGAAAAATCAATGAATGCGGCGCTCTTTTTACATGGAATACCGAGGAACTCACATTCCTTCTCTTCAGATCGTCTCTGTCACACTGGATGACAGCCCTGCATCCCGCCTCAGCTGCAGCTTCTGCAAGAAGAGCAAAGATTTCGTCAGCATCGGACTCAAAGACCATCATGCTTCCGAATGTAATCCAGACAGGTGCAGGACCTGCATTCAGGAAGCTCTCAAGATCCTCGGATACTATATCTCCTGCTCCGTCATCCGTCCTGAAACGTCCGCAGACGTGGTAAGTATCTCCCCAGTCAGGGGGTTGGGGAAACAGAGAAGGGCTGGACTCGACGAGATTAAGAAGGCCTGACATCACTGCTTCATCCATGAGATGATCCGACGGTGGAAGTCCCTCGCGTTGCCGGATGACATTTACATCGTCCATGATGTACTGGTCTACGATGTAGCTTCCGAGTCTCCAG
>JAOZQW010000333.1:402-2810 GCA_029932015.1 Candidatus Fermentibacteraceae bacterium | reverse complement strand
GGGGCCCGTATCTCTTGAAGTGTTCGATGTAAGCGGACATCTGGTGAGCACTCCTATCGATGGTCAGAACCTCGAAGCAGGAGATCACTCGATACAGTGGAACGCTGGAGCATCCCTGATGCCCGGTGTCTACTTCTGCAAGCTTACTTCGGGAGACCAGGGTCTTACCCAGAGAATGGTGCTGATGCCTTAAATCCGTTCAGCGGAGTAACGCTTCGCGGAATAGATGACCGTTCGGAACTGTCCCCCCGGCACACCCGGTGCCGGGGGGTTCTCTTATCTGGCTGAGAGACGGCTATTCGGGGGAGCAGGAAGGAGGGAGTCGAGCTGAGGGGGGATGCCGGGTCTGCCGTCCGGATCGATAACAGTGCCTGTAACGACAGCCCTGAGAATATGCTGTCCATCCTGCATATGGATGTCCTGTCTGAAAACAAATCTGAGCGGCGAGAGTCTATCCATCAGTGATGTTACAATGAATACATCCCCTGTGCTGAGAGGCTTCAGGTAGTCCACCTCTATTCGCGTGACGACCATGTTGCTGCCATGTGCCGCCATCTCGACGAAATCGATATCCAGATTGAGCAGGTGCCTGTGCCTTGCATGCTCGAGGTAGTTGAGGTAGACCGCATTGTTCACGATGCCCTGAACGTCACATTCATAGTCTCTTACGATGAGTTCAATTCTGCTCGTGAGCGTATCTGTCATGTCTTCCTCCTCGGAGAACGATACGGCCCGTCAGACGGAAACGCCAGCTTGACATGAGATGTTCAGGGACGATGTTCAGGGACGTAGGTAAGTTTGTCAAGTTACTGGCGTAATACCAGCGATGTAGAGGAATTATGGGTTATGTATGCACATTACCGGGTAAATAGCGATTAAGCGCAATCATGCCAATAAGAGATATCTCCATGGCTGAGGCGCGAATACTGATGCATTGCTGGAATATAGGGCCAATTAGCTTGACGAATTTACGAACGTCCCCGCTTTCCCGATCTCCTGAGCGGTTTTGCAAATGAAACCAAGCCATGTGCGCAGGGTGACCCTGAACGGGAAGATGGGGAAGCCCTCAATCGTCAAAGGGTTCATCGACGCTCTGAATGATGATCGGATCATCACGGAAAAGGGTGGTTACCTCTTCAAGGCTCTCACTCTCGGTAGAAGGCTTGTACTGGGCGTTACACCATATTTCATTGAGGGTGGAAGGACATTCCATTACGATACGAAGCTGCCAGGTGAAAATGAGTACACTCTCATTGGCAGTGTCACACCTGAAGGCATATTCGACATCCTCTTCAAACCGAATTCCAGAGAACTGTCCACTGAAGATGTTCTGAGATATGCTGACTCCTATGTGATCTTTGCCCGATTTCTGCTGGAGAGCGGATACCGCGGGAAGGGCAGACTCGATGAAGTCACCGTAGGGATGCTGCAGGGAGCGGGGCTCTTTACACCGGCACCAACTTCTATTGCCGGATTGGCTGCTGAGAAGTGTTCGCTTGATGATAGCGGGACAAAGGAAGAACCCGTATACTGAGTGAGATCTATACAGCCTTCAGCGCGCCCCAGGTCTCTGCATCAAGAGTACCAGGTTCAGTATAGGTTACGATAAGTCTGGGACGGTATGCGCTTGCTGATACCCTCGATGAGTAATAGGCACAGTCGCTTGTCGATGTACAGCCGTCGCTATGACAGAGCATGCCGAAATTGTACTCTGCTCCCATGAACCAGTCAGTCACAAATCCGGTGATATCAATGACACTCCAAGAAGAGGATGTGGGCCAGGTCGTTTCGATCACGGCCCCATCAGTAGTGTGGTCAGGTCTGTTGATAAAGGTAACCGTATCTTCATCCCAATCCTCTGTCACACGGTAGTAAGCCATCTGACCGGAGGGAGAGCCATAGAAATCGGCACAGTATATCCTGAACTCTGCATTTAAGATGATCGAACCAGCAGGTATGGAACTCAGATCCCATTGGATAAAGGTTCGGTTGTAGCATGCTGAATAGCGTCCCTGAGCGAGGTACTGGTTGCCGAGCATTGGATTTGTGGCACCGGGAACACAATCGCACACGAATGCGTCCTGACTCGGCTCAAGAGTGATCTCATCTGCCGAAACCGGCACAAGTGTAAATGCCAGAAGGAGTGCAGGGAGCGGAATAATCGATCTCAACATCATTGAAGCACTCCCCTTCGTATTCGCTTTCCAGAGAACTCTTACCAAATTACGCTAGAGCCGATTGCTGTTGATGTCAAGTTCCAGCAGGGAAGAAGTTGATACCCAGCTAATGTGCTACAACTACCTGCCGCGACTGAATTGTGTCTTCAATCTCCAGCCTGAGACAATAGATTCCGTTCGGACGAGGGTCCCGGCCATCTCCGCTGGCTATCAGCATCGAGGCAGTTCTCT
>JAOZQW010000333.1:0-392 GCA_029932015.1 Candidatus Fermentibacteraceae bacterium | reverse complement strand
ACTCGCTGAGCTGAACTGGCTGACATAGACGCTGTTCGGAAGGCGAGAACCATCGGAGGAACAACCATCGAAGTGAAGAAGCGAGCGAACTCCAGCCTCTGCGGTGAGACTAAATTCTCTCACCAGCCGGCCAGTCAGATCGAATATCCTCCATGTAGCCACTGTAGTCGTGCCTGGTGTAAAGCTGAGCGTGTGCTCTCCTGAGATCGCTGAACCATAGATGTAGAGTTCGTCATCTCCGGGGAGAACCATCGATCCTGATTCATGCAGGGGGGTGGGGTCCATGTAGAAAATCTTGAGGGTGCCGTCCTTGTATCCCACTACAAGGTCCAGCCAACCGTCGCCGTTCATGTCTGCGCAGAAGGGTTTCATGTGATAGGAGGGATCACTTA
>JAOZQW010000332.1 GCA_029932015.1 Candidatus Fermentibacteraceae bacterium | reverse complement strand
TCATTGCTGCAACCTTGTCTGCGGTCGCCATCCCTGCAGGGTCGATCCCAGCCAGCTCCATGAGCTGACCGTCATATCTCTCGTGGCGGGATTCGTACTCGTGCTCCGTGACTGGTCCCATAGATCTGTATGGGATCACATCATGTGCTCGTCTGCCGAAGCCCATCTTCAGGTTGAAGACTCTCTGGAAGTTGTATACGCGCTCCGACATCTCGATCAGGCTGTCCATCGTCTGGGGTATTCCGGTGACCCCTTCGAAGAACTCACAGTATCCCTGAACGTGTCCCGGTACCTTTGCGGGTTCAGTGGTCTCCGCGTTGTCGGCCGGCTCAACGTCATTCCAGGGGAGTTTGCACAATCCGCAGAGACCGAACCATGTCCTCCACATCGGGAAGTAATGCAAGGCTTCTGCCTTGTCTGCGAAAGTGGGTATCTGCTTGTTCACCATATCCATGAAGATGAGCCAGGCTTCATCGTGCTGAGCTCCCTTCAGGGCGATGCCGTACCCCCCCTGCTGGGCAAGGGATTCCTTTGTGACGTATTCGGAGTACTCCATGCCCTTTGCTTCCATGCCGATCGACTGCAGGAAGTAAGGGTCGGCGCCGTATTCATCCACTAAGTACTTCTTGAGGTATCTGATACCTCTGCCTGCGATGGGACCGAATCCCTCGCCGCGGCCCATCTGATGGAGGAGCTCCAGTGCGGCACTGACATTTCCGAACCTGAGGTCCAGACCTCCCGTTTTCTCGACGTCGAGAATGTCGTTCTCGAAGCACTCCATCAGGAAGGATGTCATTGTGGCGAAGCTGATCGTATCGATGCCGTAGGTGTCGCAGTAGAAGTTGTATTCGATGACGAAATGCGGGTCGAAGCAGCCCATATTGCTGCCTCCAGCGACTGTTTCATACTCAGGACCGTCCACCAGCACTATTTCGCCCTTGTATGGTCCGGTCTTGAGCTCAAAGCCCTCCGCTGCCTTTGCGCATGCCATCGAGCAGCCCAGATAGCAGCCGTCGGGTTTGCCCTGTGTCAGATAATTCTCGACGAAGACCTTCGATTCGAGATTTTTCGTGTCCGGATGGGAGCCGTACTGGTAGTTCATGACGGGGAGGAGGTCATAAGCGTCCATTATCTCAGTGAGATGAGCGGTTCCTGCTCCGCGCATGTTGCACTGTTCGGTGTCGTATAGGAGCATTTCACTGGTTACCCGCATACCTGCCCTGCGAACCATTTCCTGATCATGCGGTCTGTTCGGATCCCTGCTCATCTGTATGGCGCCGGTCGGGCATATCGCCGCACATGCGCCGCAGCCTACGCAGTAAGGATGGGGCTCACCGTATGGCATGATGACCTTTCGGTCCACTCCCCTTCCTGCGAAGCTGATAATGTTCTCCCAGATACCCTGACCGCAGACCCTCGTGCAGAGTCCGCAGAGAATACAGGCGTGCGGATTGCGGTCGACCGCAGGATGCTCATAGGAAGGTGCCCCGACACCGTGGAAGGCTGCCATATCCTTGATGACCTTAACTTCAGGCCATCTGGCGAGCATCATTTCGAGGGTCCGCTTTCTATCCCTCTTAACTCTTTCGCTGTTTGTCTGGACGGATATCTCATTTCTGATGGGATAGTTGCAGCTGGTTACGAGTTTGGTCTTACCCCGCTCGCTGATCTCGACCAGACAGAGACGGCAGGCACCGTATGATTCCACTATCTCGCTGTGACAGAGGGTAGGGATATTTATATCCAGTTCCCCTGCTGCTTCGAGGATGGTTGTATCAGGTCTGACTTCGATGGACTTGCCGTCGATCGTGACGTTTATCATCCCGGTGCTCATCACTTTACCTCCACGGCGTTGAATTTGCAGACGTCGCGGCATACTCCGCACCTGTGCCGGAAGAGATATGTGCTTCGTACTCATCCCTGAAGTACCTGATCGTACTCAGTACAGGATTCGGAGCATCTTTCCCGAGAGCACAGAGGCAGCCGTCATTCATCGAAGCTCCGAAATCCTCAAGGAGCTCGATATCACCGGCTTTCCCATTACCAGCCATAATTCTGTCCAGGATCTGCCCAAGAGCCACCAGCCCCTCTCTGCAGGGAGTGCACTTGCCGCAGCTCTCATCCTTGAGGAAATCCACGAAGTATCTGGCAAACTTGACCATGCATGTTGATTCATCCATGACGACCATGCCACCGGAGCCCATCATTGAACCCTCGGATGTGAGGGAGTCGAAATCCACTTTGAGGTCCAGTTTTTCTGCCGGGATAACTCCACCGGAAGGACCGCCGGTCTGTACAGCCTTGAAGGGTTTTCCTTCAGGGATACCTCCTCCGATGTCGAAGATGATCTCCCTGAGTGTGATGCCCATCGGTACTTCGACAAGACCGATATTGTTCACATCACCGACAAGGCTGAAGACCTTGGTCCCTGAACTGCCGCCCCATGGGTTCTCAGAGACGTCACCGGTCCCGATCGATCCGAACCATTCACCCCCCCTGTCAAGTATCAGCGGGATGTTGGCCCACGTTTCAACATTGTTCAGTACCGTAGGACCATCCTTGTAGCCCCTCTCAACACTACGTACGTACTTCGCCCTCGGCTCACCCGGCATGCCTGCCATCGATGCCATTAGAGCACTGGATTCACCGCAGACGAACGCACCGGCTCCGCGGTGGATCTCGAGGTCGAACGAGAAGCCCTTACCGAAGATGTTCTCTCCGAGGAGACCTTCCGCGCGAGCCTGAATGATGGCTATCTCAAGCCTGTGCATAGCCAGCGGGTACTCCTTGCGCATGTAGATGAAGCCCTTGGAG
>JAOZQW010000054.1 GCA_029932015.1 Candidatus Fermentibacteraceae bacterium | reverse complement strand
ATTCGATCCTCTCCAATGCGAATATGCTTTCACTATCCCTGCATGGTATCGCGGATAGTACCGCAGCTGCCATCTACGCCGAGGCATACAGTACCTACCCGGATTTCTATGAGTTCAAGATGTCCCTTGAAACTCTCACTAATATCCTGGGCAACGGAAGAGGGTCCGTAGTGGTCGGAACCGACGGGATCTTCGATTACCTCATTTCAGAGCCCGGACGATTCAGGTAGGAGGTTGCTGAGCAGAAATGCCGGATGATTTCAGGGACGACAGACACTGCTTCGTCTGCGGTGAGCTGAATGAAAGCGGTCTGAGACTCAGTCCGGCAGGAGAAAATGGCCGGGGGACCATTCGCTGGACCCCCGGCAGCGAGCATCAGGGCTATGCCGGAGTTGTGCATGGCGGGCTTATCTCGACGCTGATGGACGAGGCCATGGCATATGCTGCGATGAGTCTGTACGGCTCCTGCGCAACCCGGGAGATAAGCATGAGGTTCAGGAGACCTGTCAGCACTCAGATTGAGCTGATCGTAGAGGCCGAGGTCATTGAAACCAGGGGCAGGATCGTCAGACTGAAGGCGACGCTGCAGCAGGATGGCATCGAGAAGTCTACAGCCACAGGCACCTTCATCCGCGTTGCAGGGACGTAGGTAAGTTTGTCAAGTTGCTGACGGAATAACCCTGATGCAGGTTACATATCGCGCAAATAGACCTGATATAGCAGAGATACTCTATAATCGCTGACAGGTCTCTGATCCAGACACTCTGAAACAGGCAGCCCTATGACTCTCATCAACAGCAAACCCAGAGTCCTGCTGGCCGGAGCAACCGGCTGCATAGGCTCTGTCATTCGCGAAATTCTCTCGGATAAATGGGAATTTCTGACGACTTCCCTTCACGGAGACTCGGGAAGTCTTGCTGAGGATCTGACCGATCCTGTCAGCCGGGAGAGCCTTTTGCAGAACCAATTTGATATCGCGGTAAATGCAGCAGCAATGGCCTCCCCGGCGTCATGTGCGAAGGATCCAGCTGGAGCATGGCGCATGAACGCTGCCTGGCCTGCCGCACTGGCCATACGCTGCAGCGAGCTCGGTGTCCCCCTTATCCATTTTTCAACAGATCATGTATATGGAGGAGCCGCCCCCCCTTACTGTGAGCGATCACACGCAATGCCGCGCTCGTGGTATGGATGGACGAAGCTATTCGGTGACCGCATGATCAAAGCCCGTTCTCACAAAACCCTCATACTCAGAACATCAGTGGTATTCGGTGATATTCCCTCTGCACGGATGACCTTCTCTGAAAAGATCCTTGCCGGCGCCGTCTCCCATGTCTACGTGGACAGCTGGAGGAATCATACGCCAGTACACTGGCTTGCCGGATTGCTCCCGATGATGCTGGATAAGGGAGCATCGGGTCTGTTTATCGCTTCAGCAGCAGATGCCCAGACTCGTTCGGCATTCACCGAAGCTCTGCTCAGGCATGTCGGGGTAGAGGATATCCGTCCGGAACTCGCGTATGCGGATGAGGGAACCCCGAGACACCTTGATCTGCGGCCGGACCGGCTGTCAGAGTTTCTCGGCGTTCCGTGTCCATCGCTGGATGAGGCGCTGGAGCTGGAGTATTAGAGCGAGCGCAAGCAAATAGACAGACTATTATCCATGAAGATGGCTATCAAGTCAGCAACTTGACAAACTTACCTACGTCCCCGGGTTCTCTGCCGGCCACCCGTCGCGAAGTAACTTCGTCATCTCATTCACCAAGCTGTCTATTGGGACTCTGACCTGTCCAAGCGAATCCCTCTCCCTGATAGTGACAGAGTTGTCTTCAAGTGATTCGAAGTCATAGGTGATGCAATAAGGTGTTCCTGCCTCATCCATCCGGCGGTAGCGTTTGCCGATGGAGCCTGTGACATCGAAGCGTACGGGGAAGTGCGGTCTAAGGAGCTCCTCTACTTTTGCGGCATTTTCCGAGAGTTTCTTCGATAAGGGGAGAATTGCCGCCTTTATTGGAGCGAGGTCCCTGTGCAGACCGAGTACAACTCTGGTCCGCCCTTCGATTTCTTCTTCACGATAGGCGTCAAGGAGTACGGCCAGAAGGGTTCTTCCCAGGCCGCCGCTTGTCTCGATGACATACGGGACGATCTTAGTGTTCTCCACTTGGTTCTGGAAGCTCAGATCCTGACCGCTCTGCTCCATATGGGCGGTGAGGTCGAAATCGGTTCTGTTGGCAACACCCTCAAGCTCCCCCCAGCCATCCGTGGCGAAGGGGAACCGGTACTCGATATCCGTACATCCATCAGCGTAATGCGCGAGTTCACTATCGTCATGCTCTCTGAAGCGGAGATTGTCCCTGAGTATGCCGAGCCTGTCGGTATACCAGGCCATGCGCTCCTCGAGCCAGTAGGTGAACCACGTACCGCTCTCTTCCGGCAGACAGAAGAACTCCATCTCCATCTGTTCGAACTCTCTTGATCGGAAGATGAAGTTTCTGGCGGTTATCTCATTCCTGAAAGCCTTGCCCATCTGGGCGATCCCGAAGGGAAGCCTGAGCCTGAGGGCATTGACTACATTTTTGAAGTTCACGAATATCGGCTGACATGTCTCCGGCCGCAGGTAGACGGTTGCGGAATCATTCTCGAGAGCGCCCATCTGCGTCTTGAGCATCAGTCCGAACTCCCGGGGTTCCGTCAGTTCCCCGCCGCACTCGGGACAGACATCTCCTTCTACATGGTCCTGTCTGAAACGGCTCTTGCACTGCAGGCAGTCCACCATTGGATCATGAAAGTGGCTGAGATGTCCCGAAGCCTTCCAGACATCCGGATGCGTGATGATCGCGGAATCCATTCCTACGACATTGGTCCTGGTCCTGACGGTAAAATCCCACCAGCTGTTCTCGATGTTCTTCTTGAGTTCGACTCCGAGAGGACCGTAGTCCCAGGACGACTGAAGTCCTCCGTAGATCTCTCCTGACTGGTATACAAATCCCAACCTCTTGCATAGCGAGACGAGTTTCTTCATCAGATCAGTATCGACTTCAGTCATTCTCAATATCCTCCACAACCGCCAGTGATTTAAATTTGAGCCTTGAATCAGTATGCATCTCAGCAAATTCCCTCATGATCTCGAAGGATTGCCGATAGCCGCCCTTCCACAATTTTAGCGAACGCACCTGCTTGATGGGCATTTGTCTTGATTTCCTTATAAACTCCAGGAAGCCGCCGGGAACAGTCCTTCCCGTTGAAGAGCAGACATCGCATACGACCCCTCCTGAGAGAGGGTCCCATCGGTTCGAGCGTCCCGCGTCCTCACCGCATTTCGTGCACCTGTCGACCTCAATTCCCACTCCGGCAAGGCGAAGGAGCCGCTCGACCCCCGAACATAACACCGGCCAGTAGGGGGGGCCTTCCGAGAGTCTCTCAAGCACGGTCGCCAGAAGATGAAATGTGGGATGAGAAGCTTCTGTACCGGTTATTATGGCCATGATCCATTCCGCAAACAGGCACGCGTGTGCAAAGGCGAGGGGTTCGGTCCGGAGGTTTCCGGCGTGATCGAGAGCAGAAGCATCA
Organism: Candidatus Fermentibacteraceae bacterium; assembly: GCA_029932015.1. Lineage (GTDB taxonomy): Bacteria > Fermentibacterota > Fermentibacteria > Fermentibacterales > JCC-6 > JAOZQW01. The sequence continues at coordinate 7,120 of JAOZQW010000054.1, read as the reverse complement.
GTTAAAGTATCGAGCTCCCTCCCCGATTTCCTCGATACAGAGATCTCCGATCTCGAGAAGAGCTCCAGCGCACCGAAGAAAGCACTCTTCGGCCTAAGGGCTCCTTTCGCGATGGCAGACATCCTGCCAAGGTCGAGGGAGTACATGGTCAGGATCAGAGAGGATTCACTCCAGCGCACCCTTCTGAGTACGAAGGCCTGAGTGGACGCTTTCATCGGGGCACCGGGGCTGGGACACCGGAGATCATCCGTTTTCCCTGCCGCTCTCCTCCGTCACCCGAACCTGCAGTATGCGCTGAGCCCTGACCTTTTCAATGGTAAAGACATAATTGCCAAGGTGTACGGACTCACCCTGCCGCGGTATTTTGCCCAGCTCATCGAAGAGCATCCCGCCGAGGCTCTCGTAATCATCATCCATGAAGTTGGTACCGAGAAGGTCGTTCAGGTCATCGATGGGAAGCCTTGCGTCCAGTCTGTGGGCACCGCTTCCTATTGAGTGAACGAGAGGAGTTTCCATGTCGTACTCGTCCTGGATCTCACCAAAGACTTCCTCCATCAGATCCTCGATGGTCACGATCCCGGCCGTTCCCCCGTACTCATCCACAACTATCGCCATGTGAGTCCTGCTTGACTGGAATTCCCTGAAAAGCTGGTCGACCGGTTTGTATTCGGGAACGAAGTAGGCCTTTCGAAGATCGTTCTCCGGGCTGAACTCGCTTGAACCGCTTCCGAGATAGGCGAGGAGATCCTTCGCGTAAAGAACACCGATGATATTGTCTATCCTGTCTCGAAATACAGGGATCCTCGAATGTCCTGCTCTGGTCACCTTGTCAACGACTGAATCCAGGTCATCATCCAGCTCGACGCAGACCATGTCTATTCGCGGGACCATCACCTCGCGGACGATCTTGTCAGAGAAGTCAAGAACTCCGTCAATCAGTTCCTGTTCCTGCTCGACACCATCCCTGGAGCCCTTCTCCCTGCGCCTCTCAAGCCACATCACATCCGGGGGGAGTACGAGCCAGCCGTCAATCTCTTCCTGTTCTCCATTTCTCGAGGGGCCGAGAACGAGAAGGACAGGGATCCCGAAGACAGCCCTGAGTAGAAGGAATGGTATTTTAGTGATCTGTACGAATCTCTCGGGAGCAATCCTCGCGAGCAGAGAAGGCAGGATCTCTCCCACCAGAAAGGCCATTGCAGCCAGAATCACGAGCGAAAGCCAGAAGGAAAGAGATATCCATGCAGCAAGGAACGGAGCAGTCAGTGCGATTCCCGTGCCCATGAGTATCAGTCCGGTATAACGGGAGAGCCAGAGAACCCGCAGTGATCTGAGTGCGGACTGACGACGACCTGATGCATCTCTGCCCTGATCCATTACCAGTTCAGGGAGGGCTGTTCTCATTCCAGAAGACAGAAAGCTGATAAGAATACCGCTTACGAGTACGGCAAGAGGACCTGTCATTCCGTCTCCCCGCCCGATTGTCGAGAAGCCATGATACTATTCAGCATTTGATCCATCTTCTCCGAGTCTTCTTCGCTGTCATGGCTCATCCCGCAGAGATGCAGATATCCGTGAAGGATACGCTCAATGACTTCTGAGGTGGGTGGCGCCAGCCGTCCATCGACATAGATAACCCCTTCAGGTCTATCTTCCGGGGAATCAGCGAGGTCGAAGGAGAGAACATCCGTGGGGCGATCGATCCGTCTGTATTTTCTGTTCAGGACCCTCATGTATCCGGGATCAGTTACGACGACTTCGACAGAATCCTCGATGATGCCCTCCAGCACCTGCATGAGCTCACGGGCCGAGACAGGAGGAGAGCTGAGTACGACTTCGAGCCTCATGCTCCGGTCTCCGTCGAGGGGTAGTTCTCCACCCTCCGGTGGAAGCCGCTCTCCAGGACAGTGGTAAATACATTGATGATGGTTTTCAGATTTCTCCTTGTAAGGTGACAGTCGTCCAGCTCTCCCTCGAGGTCCTTGCCGTCCACAACAGCTGCGATGATATCACCCAGCTCTTCGGGCGAGGTCAGGTTCTTCGTTGCCGAAGCGACCTGGTCTGCCAGCATGACCAGAGCAGCCTCGATCGTGGATGGCTTTGGTCCTGCGTATCTGAAGTCGGATTCCTTCACCGAATCAGGATCGATGGATTCCTGCCTTGCCTTGCTGTAGAAATACTTTGTCAGACTTGTACCATGATGCTGAAGCAGGATGTCTATTACTGCTTTTGGCAGTTTGGCCTTCTGCGCCATCTCGGCGCCATCATGAACATGGGAGATGATTATCCCAGCACTTTCCCACGGGTTCATTGAATCATGCGGATTCTTCCCTGGCTGCTGATTCTCTATGAACATGTCCGGATGTTTCATCTTGCCGATATCATGGAAATATCCTCCGGCTGAAGCGAGAGCCTCCCAGGCATTGATGGCACTGGCAGCCCTGCCAGAGAGTTCGGCAACGGTGAGAGAGTGATTCCAGGTTCCTGGAGCGTCCTCGCGCATGCGTTTGAGCAGGGGATGATCGGTCCTGTTCACCTCGTCTATGGCCAGAACGGTATAGACGCCGAAGATCTTCTCGAAGATGAAGAGGAGAGCACTTGCCGCCCCGATACCGATAACGGGAGAGATGAGAAGTTCGAGTACCGGTCCGAGTATGGAAGAGGATTCAGTCGTTGCCCGGAGCAGGTACAGGAGGAGATACATGCAGAGCCCTCCGGCAGCAGCGAGCCCGGTGGCTGTGGGAATGCTGCTTCTGCGTCTGATATCCCAGGCAGAGAAAGCCGCCAGGGAACCGGAGACAGATGCGATAAGCACCATGGAGAAAGGATGCGGATGTACAAGTCCCAGGGCGAGTGAGAAAATGAAAGTGAAGAAAAGGGCATGCCTCCGGTGGAAGAAGATGCTGGTCATGGCAGCCCCGAAAGTGATCAACGTGGCATAAGGGTAGCCATGATTGTCTCCGAGAGCCCTCCAGAGGAGCCCGGTAGAAGCAAGCGAAAGCAGCCAGATGACTCCGAGGAGAAGGATCTGGTTGGTCGCCTTCCAGGAATCGGGCATCAGTTCTTTTATGTAGAAAATGCACAGCACAAGAAGCATGGCTACTATCAGGATCATTGCCAGGGGCTGGGTCACTCCGGCAAGACCGGAGCCGCTCTCCCTCATGCTTCTGATATACTCCTCCGTCACGGGAGTAACCGTCTGGCCGGCGGCGAGGATGGTGCTGCCCTGGCTAATGGTAGTATCCACATGACTGAGCCCGGCCACCGCGGCATCCGCACTTGCCGTTCGCGCAGAGTCATCGGGGATGGCATTGGGCTGGAGGATGGAGGAAACATCTGCAAGCTGAGAGGACGAGAGATCAAACCCGGCGAGAGTACCTCGCAGGACCTCGGTCACATCCTCCATCTCGTTCATATTGAGTAGCGAATGATCAGAAGCACCTGATCCCGAGAGCAGAACTACAGTGTGACCCTGGTAGTCCATCCTGACTGATTCAAGGCTGTAAATGCCGCTGAGATACATCGGTTCGAGCTGTCCCAGCACGCCTCTGATCTTGGAAGAATCCAGACCCATTGTCTGGAATGCAGGTCGCAGATCACGGCTGACAGTATTCCAAACCGTCTCGTCGATCCGGAGATAGGCGGGGATAGTGGCTCTCGCCTCCAGCTCGATGCTCTCGATCTCTTCATCAGTGTAGAGAACATCGAAATCCACCGGTGAGACCAGATCTGCATCAAGGATCTGGCCGGTAAGCACCTGACCGAGATCGACTACTGGATGATCGGGGAGGAGCAGAAAAAAATAGGTGACGAGAAGGACGATAAAGACCAGACTTCCCGTCAATGCATTCCTGAGCATATCACCCCTCCCTTTTGCTGTTACTATCCGCATCCTCAAATGCCGAGATAATCCTCTGGACCAGGGGGTGGCGAACTACGTCCCTGTAGCTGAGATAGGAGAATTCCACGCCCTTGATGTCGGACAGGATGTCCTTGATCTGGACCAGCCCCGAAGAGGCTGCAGGGCACAGATCGATCTGAGTAATATCTCCGGTGATTATAGCTCTGGACCGATGACCCAGTCTGGTCAGGAACATTTTCAATTGAGTGAGAGTGGTGTTCTGGGCCTCGTCCAGTATGACGAACGCGTTGTTCAGCGTTCGTCCCCGCATGTATGCAAGCGGAGCGACCTCGATTATGCGGTTATCCAGATTCCTCCTCACCCGTGCAGGAGTAAGGGTATCATCAAGCGCATCGTAGACAGGCTTGAGATAGGGATCGATCTTCTGCTGCAGGTCCCCCGGCAGAAAACCCAGGCTCTCTCCGGCCTCAACGGCCGGTCTTGAAATTATGATCCTGTCCACCTCTCCATCGGCAAGCGCTGCAACTGCGCTTGCGACGGCAAGGAATGTCTTGCCTGTCCCTGCGGGGCCAATGCAGAAGACTATCTCCGAGTCTCTGATAGCCCTGAGATAGCTCTGCTGACCGGAGGTCTTCGGTATTATCCTGCCAGCTTTGCCGGGAACGGAGAGTTCCAATGAAGTATCGTGGCTCTCCGGGAATCCCATTGCAGCCTCCAGACTGTGTGTGCTGAGTGAACCTGATGCTTCAATCTCGTGCCGTAGACGGTATATAACAGCACCCGCACGATCGACAGCCTCCGAGTCGCCGGACAGGACAAGGATGGAGTCTCTATAGGTAGCGGTTACATTCAGTCGCTGACAGATAATACGCAGATTTGCATCGCCGGAGCCAAAGACCCTTCCGGCCTCGTCTGCAGAAAGACGAATTGAAAGTTCCGATGGATCATTCATGAGAACGATTCCGCTCGAAGGGCATCAGGAAAGCCCCCCGTACCCCGTACGGGGAGCTTTCCTTGTCGAGCCTGGAACCTAGCGTGATCCCCCGGTCCGCGCGGAGCGGTTGACGTTGAGAACCTGTCCGGGATAGATCAGGTTGGGATCGCTGATAATGCTGGCATTTGCCTCATAGAGCTGCGGCCACATTCCTCTGTCACCATATACGACGGCGTATCCGGCGATCTTGCCGAGGAAGTCACCCTCGATGACGGTGTAGGCATTCAGCAGAGGTACGGGTACCCAGAGAGAATGACCCGCGTAAATGAGGTTGGCATCACTGATGGTGTCACGGTTGCGTTCGAAGATGACAGGCCACTGGGAACCGTCTCCGTAGTAGTAATGATAAGAGGCGATCTTCCAGAGGCTCTCTCCCTCAAGGATGTAATGATTCACACCTGCGTTGAGGAGAGCCTGGATCTGAGCGCGAAGAGAGTTTATCTCTGCGGTGAGCTCAGCAATCCGTGCGGAGAGCGCATCCCTTGCAGCCCTCAGAGGGAGGACCTGGGGCTCGAGCGCGGCAATGCGCTCGTCGGCAACGGCCTTGCGCCATTCCCAGTAAGCGATCTGCTGGTCGATGTTCTTGTCACCCATGGCCTCGATCTCGGCCTGGGAGTAAGATGAAAGTTCCTCGGCTGTCCAGGTCTTGGCAAGACCTGTGGACGCAAGGCCGAGGCAAAGCATGAGAGCAATGAGTACAGTGCGTTTCATTGTATTACCCCTTCCTTGTTATCGGCTGCCGCCGCCGAGAGCGTAGTACTCGGCCTGCAGTTCAGAAAGTTCCAGTTCGAGCGCGAGAACCTGGGCCTCCAGACCGGCGATATCACCGGGGAGACTTGCGAGCTCGGCTTCAAGGTTGTCAGCTCTTGCTTCGGCAGCCAATGCTGCCGCTCGGGCGCTATCCCTTGCCGCAAGCTGCTCCGCGCTGGGTCCGCACGCAGTGAACAGCAGGGACAAGATCAGGATCCCAAGACAGAACCAGAGAATTCTGGTCTTGATCATATCCTGGCACCTCCTCTCGATTTCCGTTTGAGTTCGATTGCACACTTAACACAAAACACAGTTAATTCCGTTTTACCCCGTTCACACACGACAAAACACTAAACAATACCCTAACATCGGGGGACTGGAGATGTCAAGCGGGGAACAACTGATTGACCCTCAATTGTCCTCTACTGAAACGGTATTGCCCGGCAGTTTTCTCCCGGACAGCACGGTGAAACATAAGCAAAGACCAACCAGGTCCGCCAACAGGTCCATTATGGAACAGTCCCTTCCAGGGATGAAGCTCTGGTGGACTTCATCCAGTACAGCCCAAACAGCCCCGCCTGAGAAGAGTATCCACAGACGGCAGTGACCTCTGCAGATATCCCTGTTCATGAGAAGAGAGAGTCCGAGAATGAAGAACTCGACGGCATGCAGAACCTTGTCCTGGAAAGGAAAAAGAGGGGGCACAATGACAAGGGAAGGCTGATGGCTGAGGTAGAATATCCCAGCCAGCACTGCCAGCAGAAAGGCTCTCCTGAGAATCCTGCTTCTCATTCGCTTCTGCTGCCGGTACTTGATCCTCGACCTCGTCCGATACCTCTCATCCTGCTTGAGCCGGAACCCGCGGCGGCCGCCTCGGATGCGGCTTGCTCCGCCTCCCGAATGAGCAGCAGAACTTCCCTGTTAGTACTGGTATAGCAGGCGCCTATCGATGCCGAAACAGGCACTCCCGGATCTTTCGCCCCGCTGGAGAAATTCCATGAGAGAGCATTGATGGTCCGCGCGATGAGAGCCTCCAGTCCGGCTCCGTCAATAGAGGGGACGCATGCCGCGAACCGGTCTGCACCTATCCGGGCTACGATGATCTCAGGAGAGAAGCATCCACTGAAGCGATGCGCCGCCTGACGGAGGATCGCATCCCCGGCTGGGTAGCCAACCGTCTCGTTGAGCAAGGAGAAATCATCGATGTCGGCAACGATCACACTTACAGGACCTCCGTACAGCTGCACCTTGCCGGCCATAATTTTCAGGTGGTCGTACAGATACGGCACTCTCGGCAGGCCTGTCAGTGAATCCCTCTCGAAGAGGTCTCCGCAGCGTCTTCTAAGGTCGGAGAGCTCCATCTTCATGGAAAGAAGCCCGGCCGCAGCGAAGAGCATACCCTCATGCTCATGTCCGAAGGCGTCATCGTCGGCGTGTTCTGCCATTATCAGTGCTGTAACTGCTCCCTCGACTACTATCGGAGCGCCCATGCAGCTGTTGAGAGATCCGGGAACTTC
>JAOZQW010000053.1 GCA_029932015.1 Candidatus Fermentibacteraceae bacterium | reverse complement strand
CTGGGGCGCGGCTTTCGGGGTCTCGACAGCCATACGAATGGTCCTCCAGTCTAACGAATTCTCGGATTAACATAGTTCTTCTTTGGTGAGTACCTATACACCGTCACGAGCACGGCTGTCAACAATCATCGTTGACAGGTAATGCACCAGCATGAACCAGGAACGAAAACTGAGCTGTCAGTCAATGCATCCCGTTCCGGTTATGCTGAGACCACTATACTAAAGGGCCTGCACCTGCTCGGAGTCGCTCTCCGGGAGTTCTATCCACCCATCCCTCCATGATCTGAGCATCGCATCACCGACAATGAAGAAGGAACCGGTAACGACAAGAAGTTCCGATGCAAGCTCCCTGCCGAACTCGACAGCCTCGCCGATGTCATCACGCCAGTAGGCTTTCGTGCCCGAGGCGATGAATTCATCCGCAAGGATCTCGGCAGAGAGAGATCTCTCATTCAGAGGCATGGTGGTAACAACCGGCTCAAGCACCCCTCTCAGCTGCTGCACCATCTCCCTCCATGGCTTATCCTCGAGAAAACCGACAACCGCTGGAACCGGAAGGTTCACACCCATTTCCCTGAGCTGCCGGACAAGACAGGAAATGGAGCCAGGATTGTGGGCCACGTCGAAAAGGATGGGAGGAGATCCCTTTCGTAAGTCAAGCCTGCCTGCCCATCTCAGGCTGGAGCATGCTCTCGAGTAGGCTTTCATAACCTCATCCTCCGGTCTGCCGGAGAAGTGCAGAGCAGCTGAAATAGCGAGACCGGCATTCCGTATCTGGTGTTCCCCTGGAAGCGGAGCCCGGTCAGGCGGGTCCGGCACGACTCGCTTGAGGGAGGCCATATGCGCAGTCCTTGAGATCACTTCCTCCACATCGGATTTCTGCGGATAAGCAATGAGAAATGTCCCTTCAGACGAGATCGCAACTTTCTCAGCAGCTATCAAAGCTTCGGTCGAGCCTAGTATCCGCCTGTGCTCCAGCTCGACACCAGTGAAGATCGTACACTCTCCCTCAAGAAGCCTCGTGGCATCCAGTCTTCCTCCCAGTCCGGCTTCAGCAGCCGCGACATCCACGCCGAGGCGGCGGAAGTACCAGGCGGACATCACCGTCGTGATCTCGAAGAACGTCGCCTCCAGTTCCTCTATCTGCCCCTCGAATTCCTCCAGGAATTCAACGACGGCCTCCTCAGTGATCCACTTGTTATCAACGGAGGTCCTCTCCCTGTAATGAAGAAGATGCGGTGAGGTAATGCGACCTGTTCGGAAGCCCATCTGCAGCAGTATCTCCGAGAGAATGGCGGTGGTCGTTCCCTTGCCGTTCGTCCCTACAATATGGATTGTCCGGAATGAGCGCTGGGGATCACCGGCGGCTGAGAGCAGGGCACGGACCCTCTCGAGGCCGTATTTCATCCCCATACGCCTCCTGCCAAAAAGGTACCTCTCGGCTTCGGTGTAATTCACAGCGCTGCGGCCTCCTCCAGAAACTCGACAAGAAACTGCTCCTGACGGAGACGGACGGTCTCCTGCGAAGAGAGTACCTCCTCATGAGTGACCTTGGCACCTGGAGTGGCGGCATTGGTCACCATCGAGATGGCCGCAACATCACAGCCCCTCGATGAAAGGAATAGTGCTTCGGGAACTGTAGACATCGATACGGTACTGACACCGGACTCGCGAAGGAATCCAATCTCAGAGGAAGTCTCATACGAAGGACCGCTTGCACATGCAAAGAGACCCTCCCTGACAGGAGCGCCAGTCCTTCTGGCGACCATGAGCCCTCTCCGGATGAGTTCACGGGAATACACATTTCTGCCGGGTCTTCCGTATACCGTCTCAGGAATGTGACCGGCGCAGTTAATGTGATCGGCGAAAAGAACGGCATCCCCGACCTTGAGGTCAGGATCAACCGCTCCCGAGGAAGAGGTCAGAAGCCAGGTATTCACACCCAGATCACTGAGTACTCCGGGGAGGAGGACTATCTCCTCGCCCGAGAAGCCCTGGTAGCCGTGTCTTCTACCCATGAGGAAAACGAATCTGCCGCAGCCGCTGAAAAGCATGTGCCCGGGATGCCCCGCAAGTTCCTGGTAACCATATCCGGGAAGCTCTCGGAACGGCAGCAGTTCACCAGCGGGGAAAGAGTCCGCAAGCCAGGAGAGACCTGAGCCGAGGACCACTCCCACCTTCGGGATACTCCTGCATCTCGATATCACTCCTGCGGCAACGGGTGCGGTCGCTGCGGAGTCCGCCAGACTGCGCTCCATGAATGTGGCTGTCTCACCGTCAGGATAGTACTCATCCGCATTGCCGATGACCGAGTATCCGGACGATGTGTATAGAGCCACTGCCGGTGCTGAGGATGCTCTCACTTCAAGCCGGGACAGTCTCACACCGAGCCTGGCTCCCCAGTCCTCGGCAATTCCGAGCAGAAGAGCTCCCAGTCCCTGCTTTCGCCATGTCTGCCTTACCGCAAGATTTATCACATGAAGCCCATCACGCTCGATGGAGGCAGTGACATAGCCGGCGATCCTGCCGGAGAGTCGTGCTGTCCATGTCCTGAGCGGGATGGTGCCCGTCTCAGGTATGCATGAAGCCAGATCCTCCGGACTCCACGGACATGGGAATGACTCCTGTTCGATCTCCAGCATTCCCTCAACATCATGCCTCGAAGCCAGTTTGATCTCAGGAAAGAGCATTGCGGGCCTTCTCCATGAAACCTCTCAGATAGACCGGTCTGAGAGCTCTATCAAATCCATCTGAGGCTGCAAGCTCCGCACCCAGAACAGCCACCGTCGAAGACCGGGGGGCATCATGTTCCTCGGAAGCCCAGTCAAGGTCAGGCGAGGAGAGTTCCGACCTTCCGTTGCCGACGGCAATAAGTTCGGGAAAGATCTCGCATATTCCATCCAGTGAGGATACATCGTACACAGAAGGCATAAGAAGTTCACTGGATCCGGAAGTACTGGTGGAGTACACCGCTGCGAACACCTCGTGCTTTCTTGCCCTTATACATGCCAGTACCGGTGAGTGAGTGTCGATCGAGGCGGCAAGCACGCGGAGGGTACTCACACCCTTGAGACCGGTGTTCCATCCAGATGCAAGTCCTTCAGCAGAAGCGATCCCGATCCGCAGACCAGTGTAGGAACCGGGTCCTGATGAGACCGCGATACCATGAATATCCCCGGGAACTGTCCCGGCAAGTGAAAGCAGTTCTTCGATCGCAGGCAGCAGTAGTTCTGAATGCCTTGTCCTCTCTGGAAGCTGGATCTCGGAGAGGATCCGTCCCTGACGGACCAGGGCCACTCCGCCAATGTCGGAGGTTGTCTCAATTCCCAGCCATACGTCTGTCATCGACCATCACCCTCCGCTCCATTGGATCTTCAGTAAACTCCAGTCTGATGAGAATGCTGTCATCGATGCACTGATCCGAGAGCCTGTCAGCCCATTCGATAAGGACGACGATCTCTCCCTCCAGTGCTTCCTCTATCCCGTACGCTTCAAGCTCCTCATGCGAACCGGAGAGCCTGTAAAGGTCGATGTGCTGGATCTCAAGAGTGCCGATCGAATATGCAGCGTTCACAATGAAGGTCGGACTCGGGATGTTCCCCTCCACTCCAAGCTCCCGCAGGAAAGCTCTGATAAAAACCGACTTGCCCGAGCCAAGTGATCCATAGAGAAGGAAGATGTCTCCGGACCTTACTGTACGGGCATAATCCGATGCGAGCTTTTCCAGACCGGATTGGTCCAGAAGAATATCTCTGGTTCCGGATTGCTCCATCAGCCCCTGCTCTTCGGGGTCAGAACGACACTTGGCACGATCATCTCCTGCATGGAGATACCGCCGTGCTGGAAGGTGTTCCTGAACTTCTGAAGCTCGCCTCTTGGGACATTGTTGAACATCATGAAATAGTCGGACCTTGCGAGGAGGTACATCTTCGAGGGTGTCTCGTTCGGCAATCCCCACTCAGCAGGTTCCCTTACCGTCACCACAGCCTTCGGATCAGCCACAAGGGAATCCCCGTACCTGTATCGAATACTGCCGTGGATGTTTCTGCCGCCGCTTATTCTGGTGTCCCGCGCAGTGAAAACTGAGCCGTGATCGCTGGTGACTATGACTGTGGCGCCACGCGCAGCCAGTGTCTGAAAGAGCTTCCTCAGGAATGAAGATCTGAACCATGTTTCAGCCAGCCTTCTGAAGCTCCTGACATCAGGGGCGAGATCTCTGATGAGATCCAGCTCGGATCTGCCATGGGTCAGGTGATCGATGTAGTTGACGACAATAGCCATAAAACCGCTTTGAAGATGCTTCGAAAGGGAGTGCATCACCGCCTCTCCCTCGCGTCTTGTGGTCACTTTAACGAATTCCGGATCTCCCGAGTATCCACATCCCAGTCTCCTGAGTGCATCCTTGAGGAACTCCGGCTCATGGCGGTTGAGTCCGGATACACCGTACTCCTCAGTCCACTTGTGTCGATAGAATCTTGACAGATCGCGGGGGAGCATGCCCGAGAATATCGCGTTCCTGCTGTACAGGGTTGTAGAAGGAAGCAGAGAGAGCATGAAGCTCGTATCCACAAAGAACCAGTTTTCTAGGGAGGGGGAGATTGTCAGCCACTGATCGTACCGCATGCAGTCCATGACGAGCAGAACGGTCTCGCCACCGGACTCAAGCTTCGGGGCAACAACTCGCTGGAGAAAATTATGCGACATCAGTGGAGTATTCGAACCGGTTGCTGCAATCCATTCTGGGAAGTTCGACTCCACGAGCTTCGAAAAACCAATGGCAAGATCATCTATTCTTGCTTTCTGGATGCTCTTCATCTCACTGCTGAGTTCACCCTCTGAAGCCACATCCTTCTCCACCCAGGACCGGAATACATCCACCCATCCATGCCAGTCCATGCCTTCCGCCTGCGCTTCGAACATTCTGGATGTCTGGTCAGCGATCTCTCTAGCCGCTCTCTGGGTCCGGAGACGCTCACCGGTAAGAAGTCTCTTGATCACGAGGAGGATCTGGCTGGGGTTCACCGGCTTGGTCAGGTAGTCGTCTACCTGTCCGCCGATGGCCATATCCATGAGCTCCTCCTCCTCGCTCTGTGTGACCATCACTATAGGGAGGGTGTGATTGTGCTCCCGGATCAAATGCACCGTTTCGAGACCATCCATACCAACCATCATCTGGTCCATCAGCACAAGATCCACTCTGCTTGTCCTGAGAATGTCGAGAGCTGACCTGCCGCTCCCTGCAGTGAGTATCTTGTATCCGCGCTTCTCCAGATATCTGATGTGACTCTGGAGGTGTCCTATCTCATCATCAACCCAGAGTATTGTTGTCATCCTGGATCCTTGCTGGAAACGGGCAGCTCAATTACGAAGGCAGCTCCCTTGCCGGGAGAACTGGCACCCAGGCGGATCCTGCCGCCGTGGTATTCCTCAATTATCCTCTTGCAAAGAGTCAGTCCGAGCCCCCATCCGCCCCGCCTGGTCGTATAACCGGCCTTGAATATCTTCTTCTGATCCCTGAAAGCGATACCCCGACCGCTGTCGATCACCTCCAGCACAACAAGCCCCTCGCCCTCTTCCACATCCCTGGATGTGATCCTGATGACACCGCTTTCACTCCCCGTTTGAGATGCAAGGGAATTCTTCAGCAGATTTTCGATTACCCAGCCCATGAGAACCGTGTTCATATCGACTGACCACATTGAGTTCAGATCGGTCTGGATGTCTATCCCATCGGGAACGAAACCGGCTCGCCCACAGAGATAGTGGACGGTGCTGATGATGACGGGATTGACCGGACCGGTCTGCATTCTGGGTCGCTTGCCCATCTCACCATATCTGGCGGCTATCTCCTTGAGTCTCTCCACATCATTTTCAATATAGTCTAGTGCCTCAACCAGTTCCTGATCGGCTGAGGCTTCCGGTCTTTCTCTCAGTAATTCCATCCATCCCATGAGCGAGGAGAGCGGTGTGCTTATCTGATGAGCAGTTTCCTTGGCGAAGCTGACCCAGGACATCTCCTTTTCCCTCTTCATCTCCATCTTGATAACTATCATGAAAAGAAGGGCCAGAAGAAGGAGCATCCCAAGCTCGATATAGGGAACGAGAAGGAGTTCCCTGTCGATGTCGTCCGACCCGTAATGCAGGTAACCAATGATCTCCCCTTCGATATTCTCGATCGGGATAGGGTCGTTCACGCTGTCGAGCTCCTTGATTAGCAGTGCATACTGCAGCATCTCATCACGAGGGATGGAATCAGGAAGAGCATCGCCATTGAGGACCATTGGAACAAGACTGGTATCGGAAAGGACTGTTGTGTACTCCAGACGCTTGACCAGCTCACCGAAGAGTGCTGTCGTGTTCTCAAAAAGAAGCTGTCTCTGGGCGCTGTCAGGGGGGGTAACGATGAACCACTCGGTTATTCGGCTTTCATTGGGACATTGCCGGTTGATCGAGCTGCCGGAGGAGGGCCATGTCACCGGAATTGCCTCTCCGCACTCACTGCATACCGCGATCCTGGAAGCATCCGCAAAACTGCTGAGCGGTACCTGCGTGCCTGCCCAGAACCAGGCTATGGTCTCATTGGCCCTGTTCCTGGTAACACGGAGCCTTGAAACCAGATCGTGGCTGTACCAGAGGAACACCCAGATAAGCACGATACCGATGAAGAGTGGCAGAAGCCTGCGTCCGTAATTCTGCAAGGTCAGTCCTCCGGAAGTCCTGGTAATATGAATCCCGCCCTCGGAATGAACAGTGGTTCTCCGAGATCGAGTCCGTCCAGCCATTCGACAGGATTATGAACGGGCTCAATGCCCATTCGCTCAAGAAGCACATCGGGGATCCCGCTGGCGACAGCGATCCGAATTCTGCGCCTCATCTGCTTCAGCCTGACTATGGAATGATCACCAAGCCTGTATTCCGCAGGGCCGGGAGTCTCCCATAACGGGTCCATCGACGATATGAAAGCCTGCTCGAGGTGGCCGGCACCAAGTCCCTCACGGCACGGGCTCACCAGCAGTAGAACACCACCATCCTCTACAAGATGATGACAATGATAGATGGCCTTCTCCGACTGGTACAGACTCACATGAAGAGGTTCTCCCGGATGAAGGACGAGCACCTTTGACTTCCGGGGTAGTGTAATGGAGGAAAGGGCAGCGGAAACCTCCACCGCTTCTAAAAAGGACTCCAAACAGGAACCGGCCGAAGCATGCACCAACCCGCCCATGTGCATGACACCGTTCCCCTGCCTTATCCAGGTCCGCTTTTCCAGGTAGTCGAGAGCCTCCAGCATATCAAGGTGGACTGGATTGCCATCCAGTGTGCCGGGCAGCGAACCTTCTTCGCAGGCATGGTAATGATTGGCTACGATGGTCTCCCGTGAGGATACACCGGGAAGGAAGGATTTGCGCCCTCCCGTGAATCCTGCAAAGTAATGTGGCTCCACTGAGTTGACCGAGATCACCGGAGAGCCGTCAGTCACCCATGGATGCACCTTGAACTGAGTACCTCTTGATGTCCGCCCGAGATCGACCATGTCTTCTGAATCACAATCACTGCTGATCCACAGGGCTTCCGGGAAGAGTCCTCCAAGAAGCAGTTCCCGCTCGGCCTCTGTGACCGGACGGTGGGTACCGGTGGCGAACAGGACACGCACCCTTCCCTCCAGGAGTTTCTCAAGAGGTTTCAGCATGGGAAATGAAGGCGGTCTTGTTCCATCGTTCACAACAAGTGTCACGATGGACGTACGGTCGGCGGCATCGCTAATCTCGTCCATGACCGAAGACCAGGCATCTGCGATACCGGCAGCTGTCAGATTATCACGGGTCGCTCCGGGAGGACATAGTGAACCTCTCTCGGCAGCATCCGGTATCCCTGGGAACTCATGCATTTGCCGCTCCTTCATGCTCAGCATCGATACACCGGCGTAACCGAAACAAGTGGTCGGCACACACCCTGAAAGATGACCAAGCCGGACGCGGATGTCATCAGACATCTATGGACACCGGCAGACCGGTGAAATAGGCTACAGTCAAACACTGGAACCAAGGAGGATGACGGTGGTGTTCCCTGACCCCATGAAGCGAAGGCTTTTTCTGCTGATAGTGTTCGTAGTACTGCTCCTGACCGCGTCGTCAGTTTTTGCGCGTGCCGGTGGAGGTGGAAGCTATGGCGGCGGCGGTGGTGGCGGTGGCGGAGGAGCCGGTGGAGGCAGCGGAATGGGCTACCTCTTTGTTATGCTCATCAGACTGGCCATAGAAAGACCGCTCATCGGCGTCCCCCTGCTGATAGTTGTCATCATCCTCCTGATCAAGTTCGGGAAGAAGACCCGCAGCGGTTACGAGACACGGACCATCACGCGCGCAGGCAGGCTGAACACTGAGCAGGACCAGATCAAGATGGAGGAGGCGCTGCAGTCCCTCATCCAGCGCGATCCTGCTTTCACTCCCGCAGCATTCCTTCAACGGGCCGGCATAGCTTTCACGGAACTCCAGACAGCCTGGTCGGACCAGGATCTCGGCGGTGTCCGCCAGTTCATTTCGGACGGCATCAACGAACGTTTTTCCCTTCAGGTAGAGATGCAGAGGCAGGAAGGCTTCCGCAACAGGATGGAGAACATCGCTATCCTCTCCTCCAGAATTGTCGGGGTCACCAGCGACAGGCACTTCGATACAATTCATGTCGAGATAACGGCGAAGGCTGACGATGCCGACGTTGACCTCGACAGCGGAAGAGTACTGAGGAGAAATTCCTCGGACAGTTTCATCGAGTACTGGAGCTTCATGAGGAAGCCGGGGGCACAGACACTGGACGGAGGCGGTCTCGTCGAGGGTTCATGCCCTAACTGCGGAGCTCATCTCGAACTGAGCGATTCAGGTAAATGCAGCCATTGTGATTCCGTTCTCAACAGCGGTGAGTACGACTGGGTCCTGGCAGAGATTACTCAGTCCATGGAATGGAACGTCATTTCCGATACTTCGCTCATCCCGGGTCTCGATGAACTGAGCCGGCAGGATCAGGGTTTCAATCTTCAGCATATCGAGGATCGCACATCCGTTATTTTTTGGCGTCTCATGAACTGCTGGTTCCTTAATGAAACTGACCCGGCGAGGAAAGTGGTCCTTCCGACATTTCTAAAACAGTTCGCGACTCAGCTGGACCACACAAGCGAGGATGGCTGGTGGCTGTTCTTCAGAGATGCGGCAGTCGGAACCGTTGAAGTCCAGTCCATCATTCCCGGTCAGGCAGGCGATTTCGACCGGATCGAGGTCCTCGTGAAATGGTCGGGAAGAAATTCAAGAAGGAACGCCGAAGGCAAGACCCGCTCACCGGGTGGCAGAGCCATCAGGCCTCAGATATTCACCCTGGCACGGAAGCACGGCGCTCAGACATCTGTCGACAGCAGTTTCCGTTCTTCGCATTGCCCCAATTGCGGAGCACCCTATGAAGGTGGCACGACAGGCACCTGCGACTACTGCGGAACCCCACTCAATGATGGTACCCGCAGCTGGGTGCTCGAATCAGTCAAGAGCTTCTCGGCATCCCGGATAACGCAGGCAGCGGTCTCTCCAATCAGAAGAGCATCTCTGGTGCCTCCGGATATCATCCTATCTGCAATGGTCTCCTCCATGTATGCAGATGGAGAGGTCGATGAGAAAGAGATGGAGGTACTCAGGGGATTCGCGGAAGCAAGGAGCATCTCGGACGAGACGCTTGACGGCATTATCGATACGGTGAAATCAGGGGCACACGTTCTTCCGGAGCCCTCGAACCCGACTGAGGTCCGCGAGGTTCTCGCCGCGATGGCCAGGATGGCGATAGCCGACGGCAAGCTTTCCAAGGACGAAAAAGAGATTATGCAGGCTTATGGAGAGGCCAACGGCCTTGCATGGGCTGATGTAAAACTGATACTGGCCCAGCAGAAGGCTATCCTCTACGCACAGGCAAAGACCACTATAAGAGAGTCCAAGTAGAACACGGAACAATAAATGGTGCCACCCACCATAAAACAAATGGTGGGTGGCACCATTTTCGACTCCTTCATGCGAAGCGGCTGAATTCCAGGCTGATATGCTGAGTCGAGATAGCACGTAGTGGAATTGCTTTCTTTAGTGTGGTCCGTCCGGCGGCAGTGCCCGATAATTATCCGGGGGGAGTGAATCCACTGCCATAAATCCATCCGGGACGATGCCGGTCATCTCATAAATTATCGTGCTGCCTGATCTGCTCCGCCAGACCTCCTCGAGGAACTGAGGGGGGTCCTCGATCTCCCATCCCGCACTATCGACAGTCCTTCGCCATCTCGAACTGAGGTGGGGACGCATGCCGGGAAGGTCAGAATCCACTACGACAAATCTGACATCGTGCTCCTGAAGACAGGGCCAGAGAAGCATCTCAAAATCATTGGGCATAGTCAGTGTGGGCCGCCTGTAGTCCCAGATCATCAATTCCACATTAGGATATGTGACTACCCAGTCATCAAGTGAGCTGTTCTCCTTTATCCATGCCACTGTTTCCGCCGCCTCCGCCGCCCTGAGTCTTGTGTCGTGACCAATCAGAGTACCAAGCGGTCTGGCAAAGGGGAAGAGCAGCACTCCAGCGGCAAGGAGTGCAGTTCTGCGACCGGTCATCCGACCGAACCTCATGAGGCCCTCGGAGCCCAGAGCTATGATGATGACAACAAAAAATGATACATACCTTCCGCTGTGTTCATGAAGGGCCAATATACAGAGCATGGGGATCGACGCGATCAAAGGCAGAAGCATCCTTTTC
>JAOZQW010000331.1 GCA_029932015.1 Candidatus Fermentibacteraceae bacterium | reverse complement strand
GATGCGGCGAGCGTCATGTAGGATGCGGCAATACCAACATCTATCCCTGTATAGGCCACCTCGTCATCTGGAGCGTTTATCGCCATGTAAGCCGATGGTCTCTCCCCCGGTTCAGGCCCCTTCCAATCCTCGAGGTATGCAGCCCATCCGATAGATGAACAGAGAAGCTCCCGCTCGTTATCCTCGGTCACAATGCTGAATCGAAGCCTCTGGAGATTTGCCGCACATGGAGCGATCCCTGCCGCCTGCGCTATCTCCCGCAGTACACGAGGTGGAATCTCTCGGGCTTCGTCAAATTTTCGATAGCTCCTTGTCTTCTCTGCCAGTTCAATAAATTTCATTTTTGCATCCTCTCCTCTACAGCGCTGTCAGAACAATCCTGATTATTATAGCGAACAAAGGCGGGTTCAGCTTGAGATCATAGCATTGACCAATATGAGTGACTGCGTTATTCATCTTTTTAGGTATAGAATGAGGATGATGCGATTGCACAGAAGTTAATCATGATACTATGCTTGCATGATGTGCCAGCCGAAAGTCCGATGATGCTGTCTCCCCGCCAAAACTGAACGCAACTCATGAGAGGTTCATATCCGATCATATGATCAAGCATGGTGATCCCTCATCTTACACTGGCCTCTCACGGCTCCTCAGTAAGAGATCAGCATTCATCGGAATTGTCCTATCTCTGTTTCTTTTTCAGATGGTTTCACATTCCGTTCTGATAAGCAAAGGCACACAGTTCATTGTGACTCAGCTGACCATCGATGATACATACTACTACCTTGAAACAGCCTGGAATCACAAGACAGCGGGATTCCCTACGTTCGACGGCTTCAGTCGTACGAACGGATTTCACTTCCTATGGTATTTGATCGTCTATCTGGTTGCACTCCTCGTTCAAAGCAAGTACCTGCTCCTTCGCTACGCGATGGGAATATGTGCTTTCTGCATGGCAGCACCGTACCTGTTCTTCTATCTGATAGGTAGAAAACTGCGTTCTATCATGCTTGGGCTGTTCCTCTCCATTATCTGGTTTGCCGCACATCTCGCTCCACAGGACATATTGATCGGTCTGGAGAATTCACTACATCTGCTTGTCTCGACATGGATCCTCTATGAGGTGATCTGCCTGTTCGTCGCCATTCGGGATGATGAGCGGGTCCACCTGTTCCGACTGACTGCCGCATTGGTGGTGAATGCTTACTGCCGAGTTGATTCCGGTCTGCTGTCTGCAGTTATATTTGCCCTGTCTCTAACTGTGATCATCAGGCATTGCGGTTCGATCAGCGCATTCAGGCGTAAGTATGGGAACATCTTTCTTCTGTCCATGTCGTTTGCTGTCCTGGCGGGCATTGTGCAATTCGGTGCGTACCTGTACTGGAATGATACACTCATCCCCATATCGGGGATCATCAAAGTATCGAACGTATTTCCTCCCACCGGTCTCACATTTGTCTCTGAAGTGATCAGGATCTTCACATTCTCGTTGCCCAAGCTTCCTCTACCTCTGCTCATTCAGATCATAATCTGTCTGGCTGTGCTCTACTTCTCTCTACGCAGATTCCGTGATGGCAGGAGACAATGCGATGATCCTGCAATGTCTGCGTTCATTCTGCTTCTTGTCTCCAATCTTGTCTACATGGTTTATCTCTGCGTATCTCCAGGTACTGTCAGACCATACTGGTACTACTCACCGGTGAATGTCTTCTGGATATTCTCTCTCTGTCTATTATTGACACAGATCAACAGCCGAAGCATGCATCCTCACCTGAAGAGAGCTGTGCATGCAGCAACAGCCATTATCATTACACTTATGGTTGCCTCAGGTGTTCAGCGCTACCGTGCGGCTATAATCGACATTGCTGATCACCATTCCATGTTCGCTGTACGGTATCGAACAGCTCTATGGATCAGGGACAGCCTTCCTGATGGTGTAATCCTGGCAGCATGGAATGCAGGTCAACTCGGCTTCTTCTCTGAGCACAGCGTCATCAATCTTGATGGTCTGATTAACAGCAGGCATTACTACGAGTCAATACTGCTGGGCAGAGAGAGTCTTTACCAGTATCTGAGACAGCACAACGTCAGATATCTTGTCGACTACCGTGACGCCACTGTAGACCAGTTCACTCGAAGACTATCGGTATTCCGCTCATTCCTGGTGACCAACTCAGTTTCGAATTCACTCTACATCTGGGACCTGGAGAGTATTGATCCGAACTCAGACATAGGCTATTACCCGAGACACTGAAACAGGAACCATAGGGATAGACCGCCTTCACTCTTGTTTTGACCAATCGGCTATTCTGGATCTGATCATGCGGATATGCTCTGGGGTTGTTCCGCAGCAGCCACCGATGATCGAAACGCCTGCATCTACGAGTTCTTCTGCTTTCAGAGCCATGAATTCAGGTGTTTCGGGATAGAAGACTTCCCCGTCCCGCATTTCCGGAAGGCCCGCGTTCGACTGTATGAGAATGGGCAGACCGGTGTGCTCCCTGAATTCACGGGCTATCCTTATCATGTTCTCAATACCATTCCCGCAATTCGAACCCACTATGTCCGCACCGGCATCTTCAAGAGTGTGTGCGGTCTGCTCAATTCTATCGCCCATGATCGTGAAGAAGCCCCGAGGAGTTGCATTGAATGTCATCGAAGTCATAACCGGAATACCTGGCGCCATTTTCTTTGCAGCAGAGAGTGCCAGAAGCATCTCCTCCAGGTCCATCATGGTCTCGATACAGATAACATCACATCCGGCTTCCGCGAATGCTCTCATCTGCACCTCGAAGCTCTCGAGGATCAACTCTGAGTCAGTATCACCGTAAGGCTTCAGGAGTTTCCCGGAGGGGCCGCAGGATGC
>JAOZQW010000330.1 GCA_029932015.1 Candidatus Fermentibacteraceae bacterium | reverse complement strand
CGAGAAGTCGGATATTATGGATAACATGACCAGGGGACTCGAACTCTGCAGGCAGGGTATCGAGGAATACAGGACCCTGGACCTGAGCGGGATGAGCGGCACCTACGGGCCGGACAGTATTGACGGCCTGTTTGCGAGGCGCTTCCACATCAGCACACCTTATACGGAGTACCAGGACGCGAAGCTCGTAACGTGCGAGGTGACGTGGATCGGTCTGCGCGGGCAGCCGGACACGCTCTCTCTCAGCACGATCTATTAGCAGGGCAGGTAATGCGATGAATAAAATACTTAAGAAAAGCAAAGTGGCGATGAGTCTCGTTGAGATCATCATCGTAACTGTCATCCTCGGAGTGGTCCTCGGAGCGGTACTGATGCTTCTCACCAGAGGCACGACCGAGTACCATTTCTCCAGACGGCAGAATGAGCTGGACATCGCCGGCAGGATGGCGCTCAATGCCATGTCGAACTCCATCATCTGGGCGGGATACATGCCCACTGGAGGCTGGACCGATGACGAATGGCATCCGATCGTCATGGCTGACAGCGCGGAACTCGAATTCTATGCCGACTGGGCACCGTTCAAGACACTGGATTCAACAGATTACAGGACGGTCAACCTCCTGACTGAGGGAAATATCGAGATAAGGGATGGTACAGGCGCTCTGCTCCATATAGCAGGCGAGAACATCACTGAACTCAAATTCACCTATCTCGATGAATGGGGCAACAGCCTCGGTACGAACCTCGCAACTCAGTCACTGAGGGACCAGGTCAGACATGTGCAGATACGCATTCAGCTGACCTCCCGGTATTCTGATGATATCTATCAGACCTATATGCAGACGACGGTCTCACCACGGAACCTGGGGATAGATCATGACATCAACCCCAATTTCTTCGCGTCTGAGCCGATGGAAGGACATATCGTATTCAATGTTGCCGGTTTGGATTCAACTCCATCACCGACCGATCACGAGAATGCGATGATCGACAGGCTCAGCTTCTGGGGTTACACTCTTACCCTCCTTACTGACGCTCAGCTCGAGGGATGGGACTACACCGATGTGAACCTTCTCCTCCTCAGGCACATGCCTACAGGTCTGGTTCACTCGAACCCTTCCTTTTACACCGTCCTGAACGTACCGATCATCACCATGAACGGTCAGGAGGCTGCTGAGACCTTCGGTATGGGATCTTCCTTCGGGATAGTCAATGAGACCGACCTGGAGATAATCGAGTCAGCACACACAGTGCATGAAGGTCTCTCGACCCCGTTCACCATGTACGAGCAGGAGGCAGGGCACTCCTACCTCGTGACCGACTCAACATCGTCGGTCCTGTTCCTGACTCAGATAGCTGGCACAACTGACTGGTCCGGTCTCAGTGTGCTCAATGACACGAGCGAGACCACAAGGCGTATTCACTTCTCCCCCTGGGAGGCCACTGATTACACCGAGGCCGGCGGCTGGGTCTTCTTCAGAAATGTAATCGACTGGGGTATCTACAATCCCGATTCTTTACCCGGTACACCGATGACCGAAATGGAGGACTTTGAAACTCCTGAAGCCTCCACGATCAGCATGAACATCTTCGAGGACGCCATGGATCCAGAGATGGTCTGGGATACAACGGCCATCTGGAGTGAGGATTTCCAGGGACTCAAGAAGGATGGAGTATGGGAATTCCTCTCAGGTTCACCGGATGGACGGTGTGAAGTCATTGAAGACGGTACCGACAAGTTCCTCAGGATGGATCAGAGCCCTTCCGGCACTGATGTCCGCAATCTTGCCATCTGGACCACTGACATGTCGGGATACGATGAATTCACCGACATCATCATCCTCAGGATGGATACCTGGATGGGGACCAACGAAGGCAGTCCTGATACTCAGGATGGAGTCTTCTTCAGATCCACAGGACTCGCTGAGGACACTCTCCTGACCTTTGATTTCGAAGGCATGAGAGCCCACGGTGACGTCGAGTTCTGGGGTGACCTTTACGGTCAGTACAGTATTCACAGCCCGGCAGGCTGGTCCGGTGATGGTGATTTCGTCACCTTCGACAGCAGGGTCGCCGGACAGGCAGCCAGGAATCGGCTGATGATGGAAGTGGCCACAACAGGTTACAGCATCGGTGACGAGATCACCGTGAATTACCGCTTCCACGATCATATGGATGAGAGCCACACGACAGGGGACTACTCGGATTTCCTCGGCTGGAATGCTTCCGGCATCATCGACGATGCGTTTAACCTTGTCGAGTATCTCGATCCTGATTCCTACAACGACTTCGAGTGGTACAACCGCTCTGTGTCGTTTGTGCCAGGCACACTTCCCGATCCCATCTACATCCTCTTCGGGCAGTATGGAAGCCAGATGGCAACATCTTTCTCACTCGACGACGGTATCTCGCTGGACAACATCTCTGTCTCCATATCCAGCATGGACTCAAGCTACACTAAGATAGGGGACCCTTCACTGCTTTCAGGATGGCAGACGGTCGTCATCGATCTCGACCAGGCATCTGTTACGAACAGCGTCCCCTTCGACAGCCTATTCCAGCTGGTTTTCAGCCAGTACGGTTCCGGTACCTGGAACAGCTACGGCAGGTCCTGGGACAATGTTGAGATCTGCAGCGTTGATCAGGTCCTCGCCATACCCGGCTGGAGTCATGACGATCTGGTTTCAGCTCAGGGCTGGACCGGAGCCGATGACTGGAGCATAGAGGATCTTGGTGGCGGACTCGACTACTGCTGGGGTCTCCGGCGCAACTTCACAGACCGTTACAGCGACAGCTCCTACTGCTATCTCGAATCTCCTGTCATGATCATTCCCGACGCTGCCAGCAGCGCGGACTTCTCCTTCAGA
>JAOZQW010000329.1 GCA_029932015.1 Candidatus Fermentibacteraceae bacterium | reverse complement strand
CCCGGCAGGCCCTCTCGAATCCATACACCGGTGTAGGAGCCATCTTCGCATCGAGACTGCTTAACGGCAATCCGCCGGTGATCTTCGAGGACGGCCTTCAGAGCAGGGATTTCATCCACGTCAGCGACCTTGTCAGAGCCTGCAGCATGGCCCTTGAGAATCCCGGGGCTGACGGCAAGGTCTTCAATCTGGGCACAGGCAAGCCGACCTCAGTCCTTGATATCGGCATCGCAATAGCGGGGAGACTCGGCAGACCTTCCGATAATTTCGTGATCAGGAACGAGTTCAGGGCGGGAGACATCAGGCACTGTTTCGCTGATACCAGCTCTGCGGAGGAAATCCTCGGGTTCAGGGCCGCGATCGACTTCGCTGATGGTGTAGATGATCTATGTGACTGGGTCTCGACCTGCACATCATCGGATATGGTTGACAAGGCTACCGAGGAACTCAAGGAGCGCGGACTGGCACGATGAGCCTTAAATCCGGGAATACTCCTCCCGGATCCGATGTATCACCGGCATCGAGAGGAGTCCCTGATGAGATACTGCATGCTGTTCAGACACATCCTGATCATTCTTCTGCTATATGCGACGGTTCCTGCTGAGCCGTGGTTCGAAGATCTGGAGACCTCCATTCAGGACCTGCCGTGGATCTGCGAGGGAAGCATCATCAGAACCAGCTCCTCCGGGATATCTATTACCGTAAATGAGGTATTCGCGGGGGAGGTCTCTCCCGGAGATACACTGAATATCCCATTCTGGGAGATGGGCATGTGTATGGCGGAAACAATGAATATCGGAGAGAACTACCTTTTCATCCCTGACACAATTGGCTCCCTTCAGATCGTAGGCACCGTCGGTCGTGGGTACTGGCTGCTGAAGGGGTTCTTCGACTTCAATGCTTTCTTCATCGAGCCGGGAGTACTCTATAGACAGGAGTTGCTGCTTCTCTGCGATGGTGATACACTGCCGGAGAGGGAGATCGAGATGGAACTGCGCTTCGCCGGGGGCAGTGAGTTCATAGACATCGTGCTCGCTGAAAACAGCATGGGATGGGAGATCGATTGTGTTTATGAACCGCTTGATGGTCTGGAACTTGAGTATGGGGCGGTCATACTGGGTGGCAGGGACGCATATTCCGATGAGCCGGCTGTATCAGTCTATATCCCTCTGGACGGGGGTTTATCGCTTACGTTAAGGGGGAACATCTCCTCCTGTGAGGATGGACTCTACAGATGTGTTGTATCCCCTACTGGACCTGTCATTCTGAGCTCCAGGGATATGACTGCGTACATCGAGGATGGAATAACACCGGAACCTCCTGTGTTCGATGTACATGTTTTCGGTGCTGACCCGGTGGAACTGGGACTTGCACCTGAACCGTATATGACAACAGATGAGAATGGCCATCTTCACCTGTCAGGCGCCGGGTGTATGCTGGACATCACCAGTCTCTACTCTATCGAGTATGGAGCCAGACCAGCAGTAGGATTCGACACCCCGATGACCTGTTCAGATCCGTTGTATTTCGATTTCTCATCCCTGTCCGGTTACCCAAGCGGTCACCTCGCAACAGACCTGATCGATGTACTCGGGAAAGGTGTAGTAACCGGGAGCCTTAGTGCTGACGGAGACCCGGAGGCACCGCGCTTCTCATTGACGATGAGAAGTGACTGATCCCCGGACGGATGAGTATCATCTCATTCCGAAGAAATCCCTTATCCTGGTGAGAAGGTGATCCCTTCGTTCGGGCTCCACTCTCCTCTCCATTTCCTCAGTACTGTCACTGACCATGCTTGACAGCTGATCAAGGCGTTTCTGAAGCATTTCCGAAAGGGGTTCCAGTATTGCAGGCTCTGTCTCGAGGAGATCGGCTAGACCGGCCTTCTCGACCACTATGACCTCAGTTTCGGTTCTGGCCTTCACTGTGGCTGATCGCAATTCACCTGTCAGTAGACTCATTTCCCCGAAGTAGTCACCTCTGGACAGAGTCGCAAGATGTATATCAGGACCGACTGCGGATGATACGGACACATCCACCTCACCTTTGATGATTATGAAGAGTGAATCTCCGGAACTCCCCTGCCGCACGAGGGTCTCACCTCGAGCATAGAGGAATTTCGCGGAAGACTCCGCCAGATCCTGCACCTGCATGCGATCGAGCGGTGAGAACAGCTCAACTCTCCTCAGGCCTCTGATAACCTCACTCTTGAATTCTTCTCTGGCTTTGGATTCGTTCTCATCAGTAACACTTCTGACGGTTACATCCCTTATCGGGAATGGGATGGAAAGCCCTGCACGCTGGAGGTTGTACCAGATGTGCGAGCGGACGGCATCCTCTATCTGGGGATCCCTGGTGTAATCGCTGATCCAGAACCGGGAATCATATATTATTGAATAGTCATCAAAATCGTCGAGCAGCACCTCTGGGGGGGGGGCCTTCAGAACCCCTTCGGTTCCAGCCAATGCAGCGGTGATCACACGCTTCACTTCACCCGGGGCGCTGTCATAAGCCATACCGACCCGTACGCGGCACATATGGAGTTTTTCCGGTCTCGAATAATTTGTGACGATCCCTTTCGAGATGGTGGCGTTCGGGATAATGACAGCATCACCGGTTCGAGTTGTGATCGTAAGGGTCCTCCAGTTCATCTGGGAGACCCTTCCCTCCTTCTCATCAACGGTTATCCATTCCCCGAGTTTGTACGGCCTCTCCATCTGGAGAGCGAGACCTGCGAAGAGATTGCCAAGAATGTCCTGCAGCGAGAGGCCGATGACAGCAGAGAGAACTGTGGAAGTTACAAGGAATGCGGTCAGTCTTACACCGAAAATGCCGTTGAGCACTGCGAAGGCGACCAGGGTCAGCACG
>JAOZQW010000328.1 GCA_029932015.1 Candidatus Fermentibacteraceae bacterium | reverse complement strand
TTGTTGCCTCAACGGATATCCCGATGAATCCGGGAAGCACGAGGACGAGGGCTCCATGGACAGTGCCGGTCCCCGCCGGGGTTGGTATGAGCATTCCGAGCCCTGCAAGCACCAGGACCAGTATCGGGTAGTACCATTGGATCTCAAGGTGCATCGCAATGAAGACGGGTAGTACAGAGATCGCCAGGCTTCCCCAAATGAGTGCCGAATAGAGAGCAGCGCGTAGCACATCACGCCAGCTTGTCATCGCCTCGAGGCCATGCGAGAAAGAGATGAGAACGTGCTCCAGCTTCGAGGAGATCCCCTTCATGCCGAATCTGCGGAAGGGAGCGGTGACCACCCGGGCAGTCCTCTCCTTCCATTTCCGAAGGGCGGCAAGGAGAGCAAGTACAACCACGTACATCAGACCGGCAGCGATGAGACCTATTCTTATCTTCTCATCCAGACGCTCATGGATCACACCGAGGACGATGAGGGTCATCGCCGCCAGTGTCAGCCCGTCAAACAACCTGGCAAGGACTACTGTGGCAAAAGAGGAGGCTCTCGGCACTGTTGTCCTTCGCGAGAGGAGAAGGGCCCTGAGTATCTCGCCAACTCTCCCCGGAAGCAGGGAGTTCACCATGAAGCCCGTAAGGAGCGGTCCGGATGCATCCCGGGCAGTGACTGGGGCTATCGGTGAGAGGAGGACACGCCACCTCATTATCCGGAAGATATAGCTCAGTGCGAGAGGAGGCAGGACCAGGAGGAGCATGGGCCATGCTATTTCTGAGAGGGCTGCGGTCAGCTCAGTCATGTCAGTCTTGCGATAGGTCAGGAAGAGGGCGATTCCGGCAATGAGGAGTCCTACTGCGAGATGCTTCCAGGTAGATCCCTTTTTACTCAATTGCGGCTTCCCTGGCAGAGGTGACGGTTTTCTCCACAGCATCGCAGATGGCGTGACCGGCGATCAGCAGGACTTCCTGCACATGGGAGGTCTCTGCAGAGGATGCAAACACTCTGATGTCCGCAGCATCGGCAGCCGCTCCGCCTCTCATCCCTGTGAAGGATATTATCTTCATGCCCAGCTCCCGCGCCTTCTCAGCAGCCCTGACTACATTCGGGGAACTGCCTCCAGTGGTAATGGCAATGAGGACATCGCCAGGACGTGCAAGTGCTTCGAGCTGCCTGGCAAAGACTTGCTCGAAGGAGTAGTCATTGGCGACAGCTGTGAGTACGGCAGTATTTGCGGTGAGTGCAAGCGCGGGGATTGCCCGGCGCTCCAGACGGAAGCGTCCTATCAGTTCACCGGCAAGATGCTGCGCGTCTGCCGCGCTGCCTCCGTTTCCGCAGAAATAGATCGTACCTCCGGAGAGAGCACACTCACAGCAGGCGGCTGCAGCAGCGGAGACCGGTCCGGGGTCGATGGCGGAAACGGCCGCCCTGGCACTCTCGATATAGATCTCAACATCAGGCATTGCATCTCCTCCAGCGATCGAGGGCGTTCTCCATACCTGGCAGTATTACACCTTTCTCCGATGCCAGGACCGAATAAAGGGGGCGCGGAGCATCCAGACCGAGATCGGTCCAGGTCACCCGGGCCACTTCTCCCCCTGTATACTCCGAGAGCATCACAGCCGCATCAAAGGGCGTAAGAGATGAATTGTTGACTGCATGATACAGCCCTCCGCTCCCCTGATCGATGAGCTCGATTATCGCCGCGGCAAGGTCGGGCACATAGGTCAGCGCAGCGATCTGGTCTCCGACAGCCCTGACACCGCCCTTGTCAGTCAGCGTATTCCAGAGAAACGGGATCAGTCCGCTCCGGTCGGAGTAGAGCCAGGATGTTCTAACGATAATCACGTCCGGGTTCCTCCGCACGGCGGCCTTTTCACCCTGAAGCTTGCTCTCTCCGTAGATGTTCACGGGGGAGGTCGCATCGCTCTCGGTGTAGGGTGTGGAACGGGGAGGTCCGCCTCCGAAGACATGATCAGTGGATATGGTGAGAAGTCTCCTCCCGGTATCAGCGAGGAGAGCTGTTCCATCGCGGTTCACTCTGAACGCGAGTTCCGGATCTCTCTCACAGAGATCGACATCCGTGACTGCGGCGCAGTTGATTATCCACTCCGGATCTACCGACTCTACCATCTCGCTGACTGATGCCCCGTCAGTGATGTCCAGTTCCGGAAGGTCGACGCCGATGGCTGAATCGCCCAACACCCGCATGAGGGTGGAGCCGAGAGATCCTGCCGCACCCGTTACGAGAAACCTTCGTTTGCTTTCCAGCGCCATTCCCCCGTCATCCATCCCGATTGAATAGAGGCAGTCCAGGCAGGTCCATGTTATCCAGTATCCTGAGCGGCATGTCCTGCGTCAGCAGATTGTAAGCACCGGATGTCCTGCTGTCTACCTCACTGCCGAACTCAGCGGATAGAATCGCGTCCGCCGCCGAATGCGCATCCGATGCGAGCAGATGCAGATATCCGGCCTCCAGCAGTTCCCATGCGACATCGGAGACCGGGCCGGAGGATGCCAGACTCCTCACGCTGATCTGGATGCCTGTCCCCTTCCTCGAAAGCTCCAGCACCCTCTCGGGATTCCGCTCACACCAGCGGTAGCGCTCGGGATGGGCGAGAAGTGGTCTGAAGCCACTGTCGATGACCTTTCCAATCCTCTTCTTCGCGGTCCGCCAGCTGGAGGTCGGCTCCAGTTCGACCAGTATCCATGAGGTGCCTGGTATGCTGAATGAATCCAGCTTATGCGACTGCATCCTGCCCGTGTCCAGCATTACCTCCCTGGCTGCGAGCACCGTGAGATCTCTCTGCGGTCCATCGGTGTTGGCATGGGCCAGATAATCCTGCACCCTGTCCTCCTGAGAACTTCTCACTCTCCTGTCC
>JAOZQW010000052.1:265-10907 GCA_029932015.1 Candidatus Fermentibacteraceae bacterium | reverse complement strand
ATAACATCAGTGCCCAGTTCTATCCCCGGAACAAGCTCCCTCAGCATGCATATTTTCTCGATATACTCGGCAGAAGTGTATCTCCGGTTCATCAGACCGAGAATCCTGTCACTCCCCGACTGGAAAGGCAGATGCAGCTGATTACAGATCGAACTCCTGGAAGCCATTGTCTCCGCGACACTGCGAGTGAGGTCTCCAGGGTGACTGGTAACGAATCTTATCCATGCCTTGCCTGCAAGATCGGCTGCCTGTCCGAGCAGAGAACTGAAACTCGTATCTCCATCTGAATAGGAATTCACATTCTGTCCGAGCAGTGTAATCTCACCATATCCATCTGCTGCGAGCCTGCTTACCTCACTGAGGATGGCCTGAGAGGATCTGCTTCTCTCCCGCCCCCTGACATATGGTACGATGCAGTATGAGCAAAAGTTATCGCATCCCCGCATGATGGTCACGAAAGCCCTGGGGAACTCCCCCCTGACAGCTTCAACATCATCATAGCCCCGGCTGCTGGTCTCGATAAGGCTATCCCTTGCTCCTCTCCGGATAAGCATGGGAAGGTCGTGATAGCAGTCAGGCCCGACTACAAGGTCCAGATCCCCGAATCTGTCAAGAAGTCCACTGCCGTGCTCCTGGGCAACACAGCCGCAAAGGACGATCAGCCGGTCACCTCCAGACCTTCCACTCCTCTTCAGACCGCCGAGTTGAGCAGTTCGTCCGAGAACCCTGGTCTCGGCATGCTCGCGGACCGCGCATGAGACCAGCAGCAGGACATCTGCAGTTTCCGGTCCGGATGCTTCCACAAAACCGTCTCTATCCAGAATGCCCCTGATGATCTCCGCGTCATGGACATTCATCTGGCAGCCGTATACGTCGATATGGTATTTCATCAAATCCGTCAGCCTGGAAGGACCAGTTCCATCGCCAGACCGGCGAAGACAGGTATACGGAAATTATCATCAAGTGGAAGGTCGAAGAGCTCTGAGAGGGTTGCAACGACAGAGCCGACCAGAAGTGTAACAGGAGTAAGTCCCCAGCCAAACTCCGGTGCAAGCCAGAGGAGAGCGAGACTGGCGGCGAGGCAGGTGTTCAGAGCAGCAAGGCTTCCCTCGAGTGTCCGCTTGCCAACAAGACGGATGCGGCCAAAGTGCTTCCCGATAAGTGCCGCGGCGCTGTCACCGAGGCTGAGGAAGACCAGTGCCGCAACTGCTATCTCTTCGCGGAAGATGAGTATCGTGAAGGCCGCTGAGGCGACTACGACGGTCGAAGCGGTCATTCCTCCCTGTATCTCGTTCTTGCGAAGGACCTTTCCAAACAGGCTGTATGTGAAGCTCTTGAAAGGCTTGTGCCTCGCCTTAAGGAGATCCAGGAGAAGGAGTATCACTGCCAGAATGGCAAGAATACTGGCTAGGATCAGCCTGCCGTCAATGGGATACATTCTATTTGTGAAGACGATGGCGATCGGGAATATCAGCGAACCGACATGTATGCTTTTCCTGATGGCTTCTTCAAAATGAGGCATAACAGGCTACCACCGGATATTCAGAAGCCGGCTCCAAGTGACATCCTGTGGGTACTATCGAGATCCTTGTGCCCCAGGTAAGCGTAATCAAGAGTGACGGGATGGTTAAAGAGGCTGAATCGGAGACCAAGACCTGCAGTCATAGAACCTTCCGAAGAACCCAGTCTCAGAGCCACCAGTTCCTTCACAAGGAACTCTGCTCCAAAGTGGGTATCCAGACTGACTCCCTCCCCGATGTAGTACTGCGCCGCAAACTCCCTGCCCTCGAACCTGAAATCCCCGTCGACAGCTATTGTGACAAGGGTGGCGAACCTGTTAAGAGGCCATTCAATGGCCATTCCGAGCTTGGCGGTCGGAAGAACGCTTTCACTGCTTCCGGTGTTCCAGAACAGGTGGGTACCGGATGCATCCTGAAGGTTTAACCCAAGAGAGAAAGTACTCGTGGGCTGCCATCTTGCACCGATATCCAGCCCGAGCCCGAAGGCACTGTAACCCATGAGGCCGCGCTGTATCAGTTTTGCGGAAGCACCAACAGAGAGATTCTCAGACAGGCTTCTTGACCAGCTCAGGTAAAGAGCCCAGTCAACCCCGTTCTCGTAGGTGATCCTGCCCTCATCGTAGATGAGCTCCTCCCCGGGATCCCACTGACCATTTCCTTCAGTTCCGGAAGGATTGGTCTCTGGATCATAGTCATCGTTGCCAGCATCGCCAGGCTCGCCGGTGCCGTCGATCCCGAAAACACCGTCAGACCCGCTGTCGTAATACTCAAGCTCCAGAGTGTTGGCAATATCTCCGACATCAGTTCTGAACAGACTGGCTCCCAGACCGGTTGTGCCATCGGACCTTGCGTAGCCAAGATAATCGTACCTGACTATACCGCCGAAACGCTCCGAATGCATGAACTCGGCCTGCTGTCCATCTATCTTCCAGAGTCCTGCAGGATTCCAGTAACCGGCTGTGACATCATCGGCAACCGCGCAGAAAGCGCCTCCCATACCGAGACCCCTCGCACCTGCGCCAATGGAAAGAAATTCTCCTGCATATTTTGCGGCAGAAACAGATGATGCAAGTGCAAGAAGTATGACTGCAAGGATGTACTTTTTCATATTATCAGATGTCCAGGTCAGGGCCGGATGTGCAGTTCACTATTGTCTCCCTGCCTTCCTCCGTTATCCTGGTAAAAAAGAGCCCAAGACCGTATGAGCCATCTGCAAGTTCCTCCTCGCGGATAACTACTGCTCTGGCTGGAACTTCCTGACCATCATCCATTTTTAGAATGAGATCGACCCTTGAAAGTTCTCCGAGTTGTCTGGAACTTACGCAGTAAATCCCAGAGGCGCTGAGATTGAGTGCCGTAACAGGAAGAACCGGCATGTTCCTGGGACTGAGCGTGATATCGCAACTGACACTACTCCTGGAATGGGATCTTCTGTTCTCGCCGGTCGAAACAAGGTCAGACAACTTATTCTCCTGTTGTTAAGTAGGGCTTACATGTCTCTACGACTTGATAATCCCAATGCTACGCCTCAAGTTCCATTGTGTCAATATTCCACTGCATTCCGGGATCTGACTGAAGACCTTCAGATTCCCTGCATGTTTCATCTGCATACTTGCATTATCCTACTGAGTTACCATATTGCCCCTAATGGAAAACCGTTCTGAATCAACTTGATGTTGATGCTGTCTCGGGCAGCGAACATCGAAGGAGGAGTGAAATGACATATGTAGCTGGTATCTGGCTCATACTTCTGGGCGTACTTGCCGTTCCAAGCCTGATCATCTCCAGAAAACCCGAAGCGAAGGAAATGTTCGCGAAGATAGCCCCCTTCCAGGGATGGATCGGAGTCGGATCTGCGGTATGGGGACTCATTCAACTCATCAGGGTTCTGGGTCATCTCCAGGTATTCGAGTTCTCCTTCCTTATGGGCATTACCTGGCTCGCAGGCGCAGTTCTTCAGCTTGTCCTTGGTCTTCTTCTCGGTGTTGGCGTCATAAAGACCTTCGTCTCATCTGATGCCGCAAATGCGAAAATGGACAACCTGATGGCTAAGCTCGCACCGAAGCAGGGCACTTTCGGTATCGCCGGAATCATCGTGGGTCTCTGGACGATAATCTACATCGCGGCATTCCTGCCAAGCTACATGAGGTTCTAGGTTCCTGAGGATCAGGGTCATACGACCCTTTGAATGCCCTGAAATAAACAACTGGGGGAGCGGCAACGCTCCCCCTTTTCCATCAGCTTCCCATCAGATCCACCGAAGATGTGACCGCATTGACAAATGCCGCTATATAAGTAACTTCGCTACTGACGAAAGGGGGGCTGGATGAGGGTTACACCGAAGCACGGAGAGTACATCCGTAAACTGATATCCAGTGGCACTCCCGGAAGAGCGGCTCTCGTTCTCCGTAAAATGCATCCAGCCGACATTGCGGAGCTCTTCGGCTCTCTCACTCCTTCAGAGGCGACACTCCTCGTTGAGATACTGTTCAAGAACGAGATGGCCGGAGATGTCCTTACCGAGCTCCCCGAGGGTATCCTGCAGGATATCCTGCTCGCCCTGGATGATGACCGGACTGCAGCGCTTCTTGGTGACCTCGAATCCAACGATGCACTCCTCTTTCTCGAGGCGATTCCAGAGGAGAGGACCGATATCCTCCTTTCCCTCCTTCCCGTGCAGAAGAGAAACAGAATAGAGCAGCTTCTTATTTACCCCGAAGACTCATGCGGCTACTGGATGAGCAGGAGTTACATGTGCGTTGGAGCTGATCTCACGGCAGCAGAGGCCACACAGGTTATCAGGGAGCAGAGCGAGGATGTGGATGTTGCCTTCTACGTGTATGTGACTGATGATGACGACAGGTTATGCGGAGTGATTCCGCTGAGAAGGCTTGTTACCTGTCTTCCGGATACACCTGTCAGGTCTATAATGATGGCCGAGCCTTTCAACGTGAATACAGAATCCGATCGTGAGGAGGCGGCCTCACTGGCGAGAAAATACAACATAATGGCCATCCCGGTCGTGAACGACAATCACATACTTGTGGGGGTCATACCGGGTGACAGCCTGTTCGATGTCATGGAGGAAGAGGCCACCGAGGACATGTACCGGATGGCTGGTCTCTCGGAGGACGACAGGATATTCAGCCCGGTTTCAACTGCCTTCAGACAGCGATTCCCATGGGTCTGGGTAAATCTCTTCACCGCGTTCACTGCTTCTCTCGTAGTGAGAGCTTTCCAGGGCACGATAGAATCTGTCGCTACTCTCGTGGCTTTCATGCCTGTTGTAGCCGGTATGGGCGGTAATACAGGCAATCAGTCCCTGGTCGTGATTACCAGAGGTATCGCATTGGGAGAGATGGAGTTCAGCTCCAGCCTCAAGGCTATGTTCAAGGAAGCCAGGGTAGGTCTGCTTACAGGACTCGTGGCGGCAACGGTGGCCAGTCTTATCGGTATTTTCTTCCCCGGTGGTCAGAACCCGCTTCTCCTCGGTCTGGTCATCTTCCTGGCAATGGTGGGCAATATGGGGCTTGCCGGTCTCCTTGGCGCTGCAATACCGCTTTTCCTCCGTGCGATTGGTCGAGATCCTGCACTCGGCAGTAATATCCTCTTAACCGCATTCACCGATTCCCTGGGATACCTCCTTCTCCTCGGCCTGGGAATGCTGATAATCCAGTAGTGACCCGCATTGGGACAGTTCTAACTGCTGGAGAGATGGATCTTGCCGTAAACGGTCCGATGGCCGATCCCTTCTTCATACTGGGGATGCATCGAACTGGACCAGAGAACGGTGGCAGGCTCGAGATAAGGTCCTTCTGCCCCCTGGCCGAACGCATGCAGATCAGCTGTCCTGATGGCAAAGTACTTCCAATGCAGAGGATTCATCCCGACGGTCTTTTCGCATGGATATCCGCACCTGACATGGATGCATTTACCTATACACTCCTCATCGAGACTCCAGAGGGCATATCCTGGGAGACCCGTGATCCCTATAGCTTCCTCCCTCAACTCGGTGAGATCGATCTCCACCTGCTTGGTGAAGGTAAGCACTTCCGGCTGTACAACGTCCTTGGCGCAAGGATCAGGGAGGTTGATGGATGCCTGGGGGTTCTCTTCTCCGTCTGGGCACCCAATGCAACCGGGGTCAGGGTCATCGGCTCCTTCAATGACTGGGACAGAAGGCGCCATCCGATGCGCTCAAGAGGCGACTCCGGGATATGGGAGCTATTTATCCCTGATATCTCGAGAGGTGACCTCTACAAGTACAGCATAGACACGCAGAGCGGCGGTGTGCTCGATAAGACAGATCCATTCGGTCTCCGCTCGGAGTTCCGCCCTGCTACCGCCTCTGTCGTGGAGGACCTCGCCGGATTCCACTGGACCGACGAGAAGTGGATGAGAGAACGCTCCTCAGCAGAGTACGACAGGTCGAGGATCTCGATCTATGAGTTCCATCCGACATCATGGAAACGCCCGTCAGACGGTAGAGATTACTTCAGCTGGGACGAGCTTGGTGATTCTCTTCTTCCGTGGGTCTCGGGACTCGGCTTCACGCACATCGAGCTCCTCCCGGTTATGGAGCACCCTTTTGACGGATCCTGGGGCTATCAGACTCTCGGGTATTTCTCTCCGACGAGCAGGCTCGGCACCCCGGATGATTTCCAGCGCTTCGTCGACAGATGTCATGCAGACGGCATCGGTGTAATCCTCGACTGGGCTCCGGCACATTTCCCATCGGATCCAGCAGGTCTCGCCGGATTTGACGGAACATGCCTCTACGAACACTCCGACCCCAGACAGGGACTTCATCCCGACTGGGGGACGCTTATCTTCAATTATGACCGAAACGAGGTCCGCAATTTCCTTATAGCCAGTGGTCTCTTCTGGCTCGATAAGTATCACATAGATGGTCTCAGAGTCGATGCCGTAGCCTCGATGCTCTATCTGGATTATTCGCGGAGTGACGGACAGTGGCTTCCCAACCGCGATGGAGGCAGGGAGAACCTGGGGGCCATGGAGATGCTCAGGACACTGAATTCCCTCGCTCCCATGGAATTCCCCGGAGTGATGACCTTTGCCGAGGAGAGCACGGCCTGGCCTGGTGTGACCGCTCCGGTGAATGAGGGCGGTCTGGGCTTTACGTTCAAATGGAACATGGGATGGATGAACGATACACTGAGATTCTTCTCCAGGGAGTCAATACACAGGAAGCACCACCTTGGAGAGATCACTTTCTCACTCCTTTACGCATTTTCCGAGCGATTCATTCTCCCCCTTTCACATGATGAGATGGTCCATGGAAAGGCATCACTTCAGGGTAAGATGCCGGGAGATAAATGGAGGCGCTTCGCCAATCTCAGGCTCCTTCTTGCCTATCAGTGGACACATCCGGGAAAACAGCTGCTTTTCATGGGCTCCGAACTGGGACAATTTGAGGAATGGGATCATGACTCCAGCCTGAAGTGGGAACTCCTTGAATACGGGGAACACAGGGGTATCGCAGACCTTGTGAGAGATCTCAACGCTGTCGCAGAAGCCGCACCTCCTCTTTATCTTCTGGATGCTTCCCCTGAGGGGTTCAGGTGGATAGACTTCAGCGATACCGACTCCACCATAATTTCTTTCAGGAGAATAGGGTTCAATGGTGAAGAGGTCATATGCGTCTTCAATCTGACACCGATACCGAGAGAGAATTACTCTCTGGGTGTCCCTCTCGCTGGAAGCTACACCGAACTGCTCAATACTGACGCCTCAGCCTATGGAGGTTCCGGACTGGGTAATCTTGGCTGTGTCGAATCCGTTCCAGAGGGAAGGCATGGTCTTCCGAATTCCATCAGTCTGACCCTTCCCCCCCTGTCGGCTCTTCTCTTCCGGACTCCCACCGTCGATTCACAGAAGCAGGACTGAAATGGCAGAGATCGATCCGGCGACCTACATTGGTCTGGTCAGAGCTGAACTTCTGTTCAGGGGCTGCAGAACCCTGAAGGACAGGAGAGGCCACCTTCTGTCCCTGAAGGACAGACTCAGGAAGATCGGATTAGCCTCCGCCCAGGTGGGTCCTCCGGATCTTGTCCAGCGCGCATGGATATCCGCCACATGCGTTTCCGGCACTGAGAGTGAGGTTCGGAGGATGCTCGACAGCGCCTCCAGACTTCTGGAGAGCAACCCCGAGTGGGAACCTCTTGGCATACTCAGGGATATCTTCACAGCAGAGGAAACGGAAACAGAGGAGTAAATGTGAGATCCCATCGAAAGTATCTATGGTTTGAGACACCTAACCGCAGGGACTACATCAATATCACAGGGGAGGTCCGCAAGGTTCTCAAGGAGAGCGGCATCCGTGAAGGGCTCTGTCTGGTGAATGCGATGCACATAACGGCCAGTGTCTATATCAACGATGATGAGCAGGGTCTCATAAGAGACTATGATGAATGGCTCGAGACCCTTGCCCCCCACGAGCCGATATCCCGTTACCGTCATAACCGTACCGGAGAGGACAACGGTGACGCCCACCATAAGCGTCAGATTATGGGACGTGAGGTCGTTGTCGCAGTGACGGATGGCAAGCTGGATCTGGGGCCATGGGAGCAGATCTTCTATGGAGAATTCGACGGCAGAAGGAAGAAGAGGGTACTTGTTAAGATCATAGGAGAATAGTGGAATACCGCTGAGCCGGGCATGTATCACTGTCCGGACTCACGATTCTCGGAACTGATGGCGCTAACGAAAGGAGAACCCAAATGCGTAAATTGACACTTCTGGTCCTCGGAGGGATCCTGCTCCTGGCGGGGGCGGTATCCGCCCAGGATTACTACGACTACCCGCCCGTGATCAGTATCACCGGCACAGGGATGGCCAGCGCTGAACCGGATGTTGCTTCCATCATTTTCGGTGTTGACATCACAATGCAATCCGCAGATCAGGCAGTTAATGAAGCAGGAAGGCTTGCGGATGCAGCCATGGCCGCGGCTCGTGCTGCAGGTGTCGCAGGTGCGGACATGCAGACCACGGGCTACAACCTCTGGGTCGAAGAGGTCTGGGACGACTACGACTACGAGTATACCGGTGAAATGCAGTACCATGTAACACACTGGATCAAGGCAGAGGTCAGGGACATCGAATCCGTTGGTGAGGTCCTTGCAGCAGTTGTGGATGCAGGCGCCAACAGCATTTCAAGCGTTAACTTCCGGGTTCTGGACACTGCCTCCCTCTATGAGACAGCCAGAGAGAGGGCAGCGGAGAATGCCCTGGAGAAGGCTGAGCAGCTCGCGGACAACTTCGGCGTCAGGCTTGGAAGCCTTACAAGCATAAGCGAATGGGCTAACAACTATTACCCGATGGACGCTTCCGCATACAACTACGGCGGCGGCTATGGAGACTACTACGCGCCTCCTGTATCTCCCGGCACCTATACGATATCGGTGGAGGTCTCGGCTTCCTGGGAACTCACAGAGTAGTCTGATGCGGGGAGTCTTTCTCTTACTGACCGCCATAATCACCATCCCTGTTCTGGCGGAGAATGATCCGGCAGTGATCGCAGTGATGGAGACCTGGGAGGCCGCACGGAGCGGCTCACCGGAATGCTTCCTTGAGACTCTGGACGAAGCCAGTTCACAGGGAATTCTTGACTTCTGCGGAGGATTTCTGGAGATCCTCCGGGCGAGGTCTGGTACCGAGCTTATGCTCCTTTTCGCAGCAATGCGCCTGGAGGCTGCTCCGGGCGAGGTGGTTAATTGGGACGACAGGTCTGTCCTTGAGGTCTTCCTCTCAGCCCCTGATCATGCCTATTTCTTTGAAAACAGTATTCTGGCAATAGATAGTACAAAACCAGGGGAGAACGGTGCAACCGTCTGGTTCAGCATCCACGATCCCTATGGTCATACGAACTCATTTCAGATCCGTGCGGTGGAGACGCCCATAGGCTGGCGTACAGCTGGTCTTGACAGTCTCGTATCCGAAGCAGTGGAGGAGCATCTGGGCACCTGAGCTTGACAGAAGAGTGAAACTGCGGGTAACATGACAGGGAGATGGTACAATTTCTGCTGCTGCCGCTCGCTCTGTATGCACAGCCTCCAGTCCTGACTGAGGTTGCCGCCAATCCGCTCAATGAACTGTCGGGTGAATTCGTCGAGATATTCAATCCTTCTTCGCTCCCACTCTGCACAGCGGGATACTCCATCACTGATGGCGATGCTCTCGACAGTCTGATCCCATGGTCAGAGTCGATTCATGGACCCTTCCCGCATACCGGGATGCTGCTGGAAACTGATACGATCCCTCCAGGCGGCTTCGCGCTGGTTCTCGAGCTGGACTATCCTGATGATCCGGTCTATTCCATTGAACCGGGCACAGTCATACTCACAACAGCGGATCACTCCATCTGCAACGGTTTGGCGGCCTCCTCTGATCCCCTGACCATGTTCGACGGGAGTGGAACAGCAGACAGCTGTGTCCTCAGCACGTACGGTACTCCATTCCCTTCCGATCAGTGGCAGGAGAGGGATGATGATGATCTGGACGGTATCCCCTTCGACCCCGGCGATGGCATCACGGTCGAAAGGTATCCCTGGTCCTCACCCGATCAGGATGGCAACTGGTATAGCTCCCCTGCGGGCGGGACGCCTGGCAGACACGCTGAAGCTCCGCCTGATACTCTCAACATCTCCTGTGATTCCCTCTGGACCTCCCCTGCAAATCCTGAAGAAGGAGAACCGTTCCATATCCTGGCGGCCTTCTCGTGCTGGGGGAACACGCAACCGGGGTCTGGTTCGCTGATAATCTTCCTGGATTCGGATGGTGACTCGCTGGCAGAATCTGGAGAGGTGCTCGGGATCTTTGATCCATCTTCACTCGAACCAGGCGTAACCGACACATTCAGTGTGGTGACCTCTCTCGATCAGGGATGGTTCCTCCCCTCCGCCCTCTCGGATGTCGAGGGTGACCTGTATCCGACCGATGACTTCGCTTCTGCAGCTCTTCCAGTCGCTGGAGGTGTGAATCCAGTTATCACAGAGGTGATGGCAAACCCGCTCGAGGAAGATTTTGGTGAGTATATAGAAGTCTACTATCCGGGACCGGGGATATTTCCACTCAGCGGGTGCAGCTTCACCGATGGAGATGCA
>JAOZQW010000052.1:0-255 GCA_029932015.1 Candidatus Fermentibacteraceae bacterium | reverse complement strand
G
Source organism: Candidatus Fermentibacteraceae bacterium (assembly GCA_029932015.1). Classification (GTDB taxonomy): domain Bacteria; phylum Fermentibacterota; class Fermentibacteria; order Fermentibacterales; family JCC-6; genus JAOZQW01. The sequence goes on along the minus strand of JAOZQW010000052.1, from coordinate 254 downwards.
TGGTCGGAGATCCCCCTGGCAGATCAGGATGCAGTCTATTCCCCGTATCTGCCATCGGACAGCTATGCACTGATAATGGACCCGGAGTACATCACGGGCAGTCAGCCTTACGACCTGGCACCTGAGACAGTGGTAATGACGGTTGGGAATACAACCATCGGGAATGGGCTTACCGGCAGTGATCCGCTGACCCTCTACGGCCTCTTCGGCACAGGCCAGGCGGATGTTCTCTCGACCTTTGGTACACCGGTCGA
>JAOZQW010000327.1 GCA_029932015.1 Candidatus Fermentibacteraceae bacterium | reverse complement strand
GAATCCGGAGTTATCTTTCCACTCATTCCGGACCAAACTTACCAGTGATTCCGGAGTTATCTTACCACTGATTTCGCTCCAGAAATCCTCAGATACTCGCAATATCCCAGTCCAATAAACCGGCACTGCAAGGGTTGCACAGCATTGCATCTTCGGGGATAACCTGGAGGTACAGATGTCACGGAAGAGGACTGAATTGCGGAAGATACGAGAAGTACTCCGGCTTCACTTCGAGAACGGTTACGGAGATCGACAGATAGGTCGGATGTGCGGTGTGTCACATCCGACCGTCAAAACGATTTACACGCAGGTGCTCGAGGCTGGGCTCTCCTGGCCTCTGCCGGAGGAGATAGATGACGCTGCCCTCAAGCGGATCTGCTATCCACCGGTGAAGACATACACGGGAGATCGTCCCCTTCCGGACTGGAATCATGTCTGGAAGGAGATGCAGCGCAGGGGCACGACCCTCCGTCTGCTCTGGCAGAGATACAAGGATGATCAACCCGAGGGCTATCAGTACAGTCAGTTCTGCGAACTGTACAGGCGCTGGAGCGGCCGCATGAAGGTGACGATGCACCAGTATCACCGGGCCGGTGTGAACACCTTCATAGACTATGCGGGTCTCACGATACCGGTGATGGATCCCTCGACCGGGGAGCTGCGGGAAGCACAGGTGTATGTCTCTGTAGCCGGAGCCAGCGGGCTGATCTATACAGAGGCGACGCTGACCCAGCAGCTTCCCGACTGGATAGGCTCTCATATCAGGATGTTCGAGTATTACGGTGGTGCCACCGAGATACTCGTGCCGGACAACCTGAAGTCCGGCGTAAAACATCCCTGCCGATATGATGCCGGGATCAACCGGACATACGAGAGCATGGCAAGGCATTATGGAGCGGTTGTGATCCCGGCCCGTGTACGCAAGCCCCGTGACAAGAGCCTTGTGGAGAATGCAGTCCAGCAGGTTGAGCGCTGGATTATCGCCGTGATTCGTGATCGACGATTCTTCAGCCTGGCAGAGATGAATGAAGCGATTCTGATTGAGTTGGAGAGGCTCAACGCGAAACCATTCACGATCAGGGAGGGCAGCAGGCGCAGCGTTTTTGAAGAGTTGGACAGGCCGCTCCTGAAGCCTCTTCCATCGGAACGCTACACCATTGAGGAGTGGAAGAAGGCGAAGGTACATCTTGATTACCATGTCCAGGTGGACTGGAATTACTACAGTGTTCCATACCAGCTTACCGGAAGAACGCTCGATGTGCGGATGACATCATTGACCGTCGAGGTCTTCAACAGCGAGAAGCGTGTAGCAAGCCATATCCGTCAGGTAGGACGAGGCGGCTTCAGCACCTGTCCTGAACACATGCCTGCCGAGCATGCGGCGTATCTGAAAATGACTCCGGAGAAGATAATGCGGTGGGCATGCCGGACAGGTGAGCAGACCACGCTTCTATCCCGGACGATCCTTGATCGCAGGGCGCATCCCGCCCAGGGCTACAGGGCGATCCTGGGTATCATGAACCTTGGGGGCAAGTACGGAGAGGATCGCCTTGAGAGGGCATGCGGCATGGCCCTGATGGCGAACTCTATACGCTACAGGGATGTGAGATCCATTCTGAAGGAGGAGCTGGACAGGACACTGTTTGACGGGAAGGAGGAGGAGAAATCAATAGAGCACTGCAACATAAGAGGAGCTTCCTATTACGATGAAGGAGGAGAGAATTGCTGAGATACCCGATGCTTGAACAGCTCAGGAACCTCAGGCTGCATGCAATGGCACGCTGCCTTGAGGAGCAGATGAACACGGAGGATATAGGCTCATTCTCATTCGAGGATCGGCTTGGTATGATGGTCGACAGAGAGATGGTTGACCGGGAGAACCGGCGGCTCTCAAGACGCCTCAGCAGGGCGAATCTCAAGGTCGATGCCTGCATGGAGGACATGGATTACAGAGCAGGCAGGGGCCTTGACCGCAGCCTGATGATGAGTCTTGCATCATGCAGATGGATACATGAGCGCAGAGGAATCCTGATCACCGGGCCGACAGGTGCGGGCAAGACCTGGATAGCCTGCGCCATGGCTCACAAGGCCTGTCTTGAAGGATACACAGCCCTTTACAAAAGGCTGCCTGCCTTCCTGCGGGAACTCGATGCAGCCCGGGATACGGGCACTTACGACAAACTCATGAGAACATGTGGAAAGACAGACCTGATAGTCCTGGATGACTGGGGACTGGAGAGAATGAATCAGCGGCAGGGACTGACGATACTCGAGCTGCTTGAGGACCGGTACAATCTCCGGTCAACCGTGGTGGCATCTCAGATCCCGCCCGAGAAATGGCATGAGACCATCAAGGACCCCACTCTTGCGGATGCCGTCCTGGACAGGCTCATCCACAACTCATATAGGATTGACCTGAAGGGTGACTCCATGCGGAAGAGAACTGCGGTCAGTTTGACAGAAGAATCGGAGGATGGACAGCATTAAAACTGTCAGCGCCGGAACTGGGAAAACAAGAGGAATCTGAGTGGAAACTTTGGAGCGGAATCACTGGCCACATAACTCCGGAATCTGCTGGAAAGATAAAAACGGAATCACTGGTAAAATTCTCCGGACTGAGCAGTTGACCATAATAGATCACCTTTTGATGTGTACTTCTTAACTACATATTCAGACAGGCTTGTATAGTACACATTTCCCTCATCATCATTATCTATAGTACTATTAATTCGCGCTTGTCTTTCACCTATATCTCTTTCTGTTAGTTCTATATATCCGATTTGTCTTATTATCCTCCCCATGCCATCTATCATCACCACTACAGGGAGCTCATTTGCATTCACAAGCTCATCCCCCATTATATATGTGTTGAGGTATT
>JAOZQW010000326.1 GCA_029932015.1 Candidatus Fermentibacteraceae bacterium | reverse complement strand
TCGCATATCGTACTCGCAACGGGCAGTCTCGAGTCGCAGTATGTGATCAACTCCGCGATCGGCAGACTCAGCATCAGGGAACTGGAAAGTCCCTGATATGGCATCCCCTGCTGAGATCCAGGCCATGCGCAGGGCGCTGGAACTCGCCCGGGCTGGAGGTCTTTCCGCATTCCCCAATCCGCTTGTTGGAGCAGTCATATTCGATTCCTCCGGCAATATTGTCGGAGAGGGTTACCATGAGATATGCGGAGGTCCTCACGCGGAGGTGCTGGCGCTGGAAAAGGCTTCAGATGCCGCTTTTAGAGGCACGCTTGTCGTAACGCTCGAACCCTGCTGTCATTACGGCAGGACCTCGCCATGCACTGATGCCATCCTGAGCGCCGGGATTGCCAGAGTTGTCGTTGCCATGGAGGATCCCGATCCGAGAGTCGCAGGCCGCGGCATTCAGACACTCCGTGACGGCGGTATTCAGGTTGAGACCGGTGTTCTCCGTGAGGAGGCTCTCAGAGTTAACAGCACCTACCTGCATTTCAGGGAGACCGGTCGCAGCTGGCTTAGGCTCAAGCTTGCCCTCAGCATGGATGGAAGGCTTGCAGCCGCTGACGGCGGAGCGGAGTGGATAACCTGCCCGACCTCCAGAGAAGCGGTTCACAGAATGCGGGCAGAGTCCGCTGCGGTGCTGACAGGTGCCGGGACCGTCAGATCTGACGACCCTCGACTCACAGTAAGACTTTCAGAGGCAGGACCAACTGGACAGCCGGTCAGGATCATTCTTTCCATGTCCGGCGACATGGGCGGGTCAGAGAGGATATTCTCGGGTGACGCCAGGACGATAGTGGTTGTTCCCGAAGGGACTCCGACGGAGATCATCGCCCCGATAAAAAATCTGGGTGCTGAGATATGGGAGCTTCCCGGAGCGTCTGACAGGGTGGGTATCGACCTTCATACTCTGCTCAGAAGGACCGCTGAGGAGGGAATGGGAGAGGTGCTTGCCGAATGCGGAAGCGGATTGTCCACCGCTCTCCTCAGGGAGCGGCTGGTGAACAGTATGGCAGTTTTTACGGCTCCTCTCCTTCTAGGGGCTGGTGGATTTCCTGCGGTGGGAGATCTTTCTATCCCTTCGATGGACAGTGCGATAAGACTTCAAGACGTCAGGGCATCCATATCCGGTTCAGACACACTTCTGGAGGGTTCAGTTGTTTACGGGTCTGATTGAGGCAGTCGGACGGGTAGCCTCCCTTTCCGGGGGAGATCTGACAATCGAGACCGATCATGTCCTCGTGAATGAGAGTTCTCCGGGAGACAGCATTGCGGTGGACGGCTCGTGTCTCACGGTTACTTCCATCAGGGGGGGGAAGCTTGTCTTCCATTGTTCTGCAGAGACCCTTTTCAGGTCCGTGGTCACAGGCTATCATCCCGGGACCGTTGTGAACCTCGAAAGACCGCTCAGGGCCGACGGAAGGCTTCACGGTCATTTCGTGACCGGGCATATCGACGAGAAGGGGAGCATTCTCCGCGTTGAACGGAGAAAGGAGGAGGCCACCGCATGGGTGTCCTACTCTCGGCAGTACTCAGGCCTGCTTGTTGAAAAGGGTTCTGTGACGGTCAGTGGTATCAGTCTGACAGTGGCATCCCTGCTGCCCGACAGGTTCACGGTCGTACTGATAGGAGAAACGCTCGAGCGCACCGGAGCCGGCGGCTGGAAGCCGGGAGCTGCGGTCAACCTCGAATACGACATAATCGGGAAGTACATAAACAGGCTTACTCTGGCAGCGGAGGGAGCTGGAAGGTTGAGGGAGTACCTTGAGCAGGATAGTCGGCGCTGAAAAGGCCATAGAGGCCATCCGCAGAGGTAAAATGGTTGTCGTTGTCGATGACGAGAACAGGGAGAATGAGGGAGACCTGATCATTGCCTCCCAAATGTGCGATGCCTCGGCGGTGAACTTCATGGCCACAGAGGGCAGGGGTCTCATTTGTCTCTCAATGGAGCAGGAAGCTCTTGGGAGGCTGGATATCAGCGAGATGGTCCCAAGGAACACCTCTCTTCACAATACCGCGTTCATGGTCAGTATCGATGCGGCAGACGGGGTCACTACAGGGATCTCTGCCCATGACAGGGCAAGGACGATCGCCGTTGCGATCGATCCCGCATCGAAACCGGAGGATCTGGCGAGACCGGGACACATCTTCCCTCTGGCCGCCCGGCACGGTGGAGTGCTTGCGAGGACGGGGCATACCGAGGCAGCCATTGATCTGACCAGACTTGCTGGACTTCCCCCATCAGGTGTCATATGCGAGATAATGAATCCCGACGGGACTATGGCCAGACTTCCAGAATTGGAGAAATTCGCCGCCAGGCATGATCTTGTGCTGACATCCGTGGAGGAACTGGTACGCTACAGACTCAGAACAGAGACGCATGTACACGAGTGCGCTCAGGCGAATCTGCCTACTGATTTCGGCACCTTCGATATCAGGCTATTCGAAAACAACATAACCGGCGAGGTGCATGTTGCCCTGGTCAAGGGTCATGTCCGCGACGAGCAGGATGTACTGGTCAGGGTGCATTCCCAGTGCCTGACAGGGGATGTCTTCGCCTCCAGACGCTGCGACTGCGGGAGTCAGCTTCATACTGCAATGAGAAGAATTAACAGCGAGGGACAGGGAGTGATCCTCTACATGCACCAGGAGGGCAGAGGTATCGGGCTGGCCAACAAGATCAAGGCCTACCATCTCCAGGAGCATGGAAGAGATACCGTCGAGGCGAATGAGGAACTCGGCTTCGCTGCTGACCTCAGGGATTATGGGACCGGTGCCCAGATGCTTGCCTTGCTGGGGCTCACTACTATCCGACTTATGACCAACAACCCCCGTAAGATCGTGGGACTCAAGGGAT
>JAOZQW010000051.1 GCA_029932015.1 Candidatus Fermentibacteraceae bacterium | reverse complement strand
CATATCGGCTGCCTGCTGGAACCTGTCTGAAATCGGTTCTCCACCATCGTAGGACAGATAGAGAACCTCTCCGGCCTCGACCTCCCTGACATATTCTGCGCCGCATACAGAGAAGGCGATGCTCTCGCTGGCAACGATCCAGCCGCCCTTAGAAAATCTCCCGAGACTCAGGGGACGGAACCCAAGCGGATCCCTTACCGCGTAAATACCTTCCGGGGTGGCGAGTAAGAGGCAGTAGGCTCCACTAAGCCTGCCAAGAGCGATCTCGAGAGCCTGCCGCACGTTGTAATCAGCAGCTTCGAGTTCCCTGGACATCAGATGGAGAACTACCTCTGTATCAGTATTTGTGAGGAAGATTGCGCCCTTCCTCTGGAGTTCCTCCCGAAGCTCTCCAGCGTTGCCTATTGTCCCGTTGTGAGCTATGCCAACCTGTATGCCAGCCATCTGTACGAGGAGAGGTTGAGCGTTCTCAACACCTCCTCCGCCGAATGTGCCATACCTGACATGACCAATTGAACCACTGACATCCACTGCACTCCAGTCCGATGGCAGCTCAGACAGGGCATCGGTAACCATGCCCTTTCTCTTGTGAAGATGCAGACTCCCGCCTGACGCCCATATCACCCCCGCAGCCTCCTGCCCCCGATGCTGCATCGAGAGAAGACCCTCGGCCACAAGAGGAACGGTTGTCTGTCCCCTTCCGGTCACACCGCAGAGTCCGCAGTACTCTCTTGGTTCATGCATGCGAACTCTCCGATGCTGCTCTGATAAATTCCCTGAAGAGCGGATTGGGATCAAGTGGCCCGGACTTAAATTCGGGGTGGAACTGGCAAGCAACGAACCATGGATGGTCCGGCCTCTCAACGATCTCAACGAGGACACCGTCAGGAGAGAGACCTGAACAGATCATACCGGCCTCCGCCAGCAGCTCACGGTATGAATTATTGAACTCATATCTGTGCCTGTGTCTCTCGGAAATGGTCTCTGAATCATATATCTCTGAGGCTCTGGAATCCTTCTCCAGCCTGCAGGAATATGCTCCAAGGCGCATTGTCCCTCCCTTGCGGGTAAGACTGCGCTGATCCTCCATCAGGTCGATGACAGGGTGAGGTGTTTCCGGATGGAACTCTGAACTGCTTGCCTCTGTAAGACCAGCCAGATTGCGTGCGGTCTCGATTACAGCGCACTGCATACCCAGGCATATGCCCAGAAACGGGATCCCATTTATCCGCGAATGGGTAACCGCATCAATCTTGCCTTCAATACCCCTCGTACCAAAACCACCGGGAACGAGGATACCATCCACACCGTTGAGAGCTGAGGTATCCCCGCTTTCGAGATCCTCCGCTTCGATGCCCCTTATCTCAAGGGGTACATCATTGGCTATTGCAGCATGCCTAAGGGCCTCGTAGATGCTCTTATATGAATCCTGAAGCCCCATGTACTTCCCGACGACACCGATACAGACCTTCCGGCCTTTGGGATGAATAGCCTTCTCCAGCATTTCCTCCCAGGTTCTCATATCAAGTCCGAGATGAGGCAGACTGAGTCTATCGAGGATAAGCTGGTCCAGCTTCTGGGCTGCCAGTTCAACGGGCACTTCGTAGATGGAGTTCTCCACATCCTTTTCTTCTATAACTGCGTTCGAAGGCACATCGCAAAAGAGGGAGAGTTTCCTGAAGTGCTCCTCATCAAGCGAGCGCTCGGTCCTGCAGATAAGGATATCGGGTATTATCCCGATGCTCCTGAGAATTCCGGAGGATTGCTGAGAAGGCTTGGTCTTGAGCTCGCCGGAGGCTGACAGGTAGGGTATCAGAGTGAGGTGTATGAAGGCGACATTCTGTCTTCCCAGATCATGGCTGAGCTGTCTGAGAGCCTCGAGAAAGGGAAGGCTTTCAATGTCACCGACGGTACCACCGATCTCCGTGATCGCGATATCGACCTCGTCTGTGACTTGAGAAAGCACAGCAGCCTTTATCTCATCAGTGATATGGGGTATGACCTGAACAGTCTTGCCGAGATAGCCGCCTTCCCTCTCCCTCGATAGAACAGATGAGTAGATCTTACCTGCGGTGTAGTTGCTGTTCCTGTTGCATGTAACACCTGCAAAGCGCTCGTAATGACCGAGATCCAGGTCGGTCTCGGCACCATCTTCTGTGACATAGACCTCACCATGCTGATAAGGGGACATGGTTCCGGGGTCAACATTGAGATAGGGATCCAGCTTCTGCATGGAGACCCGATAGCCGCGCCGGCGCAGGAGCAGGGCAATGGAAGCAGCTGTAATGCCCTTGCCAAGAGAGGATACAACCCCACCGGTAACGAAAATGAATTTGCACTTGGACCCCGCCATTAATGAACCATCCTCCCCTGATAAAAACAGCATCCCGCATGATGAACTATTACAAATCACGAGGAGGCTCACAAGCAGTGAAATGGGAGTCAGAAAGGATTCATCGATCGTAGAAGTCCGGTCTCCTGTCCAGGAGGATGTGGTTCCGGGAGGTCATCATTTTATTTCTGGCTATGGATGGGTCAATGACTGCTACTGCCAGTTCCTGCTCATTTATTCCGGAGCTGATCAAGATATCCCCGCCGGGAGCAACGACCTGGCTCCGACCGGTGAAGGCAAGGGCTGTTCCGGTCCTGTCCTCCTCTCCGATTCTATTGGCCGTAACTGCGAAGAGCAGGTTCTCGGTACATCTCGAGAGCATCGTACGCTGACAGTAACTCAAAACAAGATTTGCGGGATGGCAGATGATATCAGCTCCCCTGAGGGCAAGTGTTCTGGTAACCTCTGGAAAAACCCAATCGAAGCAGATCATCATACCGATCCGCATTTCCCCTGCTTCGATAACTTCAAGGTGCAGATCCCCGGGGTCAAAGAGGTCCTTCTCCCTGTCGAATAAATGGAGTTTCCTGTAACGGCTCTCTACTCCATTTGGACCCACAAGAAGTGCACTGTTGTAACATTTCTCTCCAGCTCTCTCCGCGAAGCCGGTCACTATTTTGAAGCCGCATTCCGCGCAGAGTTCGGCAAGCTTCTCTACTATCGAAGAGCTTTTCGGATCGTCTGAGAGAGAAAGCAGTTCGTTCCTGTCCCTGAAGGAATAGCCGGTAAAAGGCAATTCAGGAAGCACTATCAGATCTGCTGCGGCATCACCGAGAGCCATGCTCACGGTTTCCAGGTTCATACTGCGCTCTCCGAACACGGGCGCAAACTGAAAGTAACCGACTCTCAATTCCTCACCACACTTTCATACCCGATCATGATGTGATCATGGTTCACATTTTGAATAACTCGTCAATAAGAATACTCACTGCCAGTGACACTTCCAATCCGAAAAACTGAAAAACTGAGGCCGGGCCTCATTTTTTTGATTTAATCAAATATTGAGGCCCGGCTTCAATTCGTTTAGGTTCGGGTTATGATATTTCAAAATGCCATTCACACAGAGGACGTAACCGTTCACACTTTTGCGAACGGGTTCACCGTTATCATTCAGCCACTTGATTACTCCCCAGTCGCAGCCGCGACACTGGGATACCGAGTCGGTTCAATCGACGAAGTTCCCGGAACCAGGGGGCTGAGCCATTTCTGTGAGCATATGATGTTCAAGGGCACTCATCGCTTCGGACCGGGCCACTACTGGAATACGGTCCAGCGGAACGGCGGCAGAGCAAACGCCTTTACGTCCAGGGATATGACGGTCTACTACTCGATCGTCCCTGTGGCCGGACTCAGTGAGATCCTTGACCTGGAGGCTGACAGGATGCTGAACTGCCTTATGGATAGGGCAGCTATCTCATCCGAAAAGCAGGTCGTCCTCGAGGAAGAGCTGCTCACAGGCAGAGATGATCCGGATGGGGCTCTGGATGACGCTCTCTTCAGGGAGGCGTTCAGAGTTCATCCGTACGGTTATCCGATCATCGGCTCCTCGATTGATATCATGGATTTCTCTTCGGAATCGGTCAGAGGCTTCTACGATAACTTCTACAAACCCTCAAACGCAGTTCTTTCCATTGTAGGTAAGATAGATCCTGCTGAGACACTTGAACTGGTGAAGGACCTTTTCGGAACTCTGCCATCCGGTGAAGTACGCAGGAACGTAGTAACTCCTGAGCCCCCGCAGAGATCCAGGAGGATCGTTGAGATCGATCACCCATCCCCTCTATCTAGAGGTACATTGGCCTTCCACGTTCCTGGTGCTGATCACATGGATTCAAGAGCCCTTTCTCTCCTGGCCATCCATCTCTCCGCGGGGAGATCGAGCCGATTTGAGGAACTCCTGATTAATCCAGGTCTTGCACTGGACATCTCGGCTTCGACAAATACACTCACGGACCCGGGGCTGTTCAGTATCCACGGGATGTTCCGGTCAACAGATGACCGGGAGCGGGCTTTCAGGATCGTATTCGATGAACTCGATAGTATCGCAGGAAACGGACTCACGGAAGAAAGGCTCTCTATCCTCAAGGGGAGAAGAAGTGCCTGGAGCAGGATATCCGATACGGAACCTTCCGGGAGGAGCAGACGGTTCGCAATAGGAGAGCTCAAGTACGGGGATCATCTCTATTACTGGCGCTCCGCTGCCGAGGCGGACAGCTTGGAGAGTGAAGACCTCATTCGGGTGCTGGAGGATCACATTCAGGAAGAGGATTCAACACTAGCCATCCTGCGTCCAGACATCACTGCAGCAACCATGGGAAATGTGCCGGAGCATCGTGACAACGAATCAGACGACCTCTCCCCTCCAGCCATACTTGCTCCAGGGGACACAGTTGTTCCCGATAGACTCCTGAAGCCGCCGGAGTGGTCTATATCCAGAGATACTGAGGATATGAGATTATCGAATGGTCTTAGACTTCTGCTTCGAAGAGATACTTCATTCCCGGTCGTCTCTCTCGCTTTCTCCTTCCCAATGGGAACGGACAGGGAACCGAGCAGACTCGCTGGTCTGTCAGCGGTGATCGCAGAAACAATGCTCTTCGGGACCGTTGAAGAGGACAGCATCCGTTTCAACCAGCGCGTGGAGAATCTGGGGAGTGGTCTCGAACTGTCTCCCGCGAACGAGTACGCTGCAGGAGGTCTTACAGTCCTTGCAGATGACCTCAGGGAGGCGCTTTCAGCCGTCGCAGACCTTCTCATCAGGCCAGCATTCAGAACGGATGATATCGGGTCAGTGGTTCGGGAGAGTCTGGCAGATCTCGAAGACTGGTGCAGCTCTCCAATAGGGGCGGCGATGAACTCGTTCGCCAGACTCTCAACAGATCCCTCCGACAGCGCAGCGGTTCCCTCCTCCGAGACCATCAGCGCCATCTGCCGAGATGATATTATTACTCACTTCACAAACTGCTGCAGACCAGGGGAAGCGGTTATCTCGATTGTTGGCAACCTGTCCAGGGATGACGCTCTCGGAATGGTCCAGGATCTCTTCGGCGGATGGAAGGATCCTCTCGCTTCACTGATCTCACCTGTACCCAGAATAAACGCTTCCTCCTCCTTCAGCGAACAGCTGCGGCTTGATGGCAGGGAGCAGGTCGCGGTAGTTATGGGTGCTCCGGCTCCATCAAGAAATAGCAGTGACACGTATGCATTTACGCTGCTGAACGGAATGCTGGGAGAAGGTATCGGCTCAAGGCTGGGACGGACGATCAGGGATTCAGCAGGACTCTGCTACCATGTGAGCAGTGTCTACCTCCCCTTCCTGAACAGGGGAAGACTGGCGGCTCTGCTCATGACAAGTCCTGGGGCATGCCTCAGAGCAATGACCATGCTGCGGGAGCAGATGGCAGGTCTCTACAGGGAACCGATGAAAACTGATGAGCTCAGACTTGAACTGGCATCCCATCTGGGGAAGCTCCAGCTTGCCACTACACGATACAGCTCAATCGCAAGAGCGCTACTGACCCTGGCGTCCATGAAGCTGCCTCTTGACTTCGACCTGCTCACCACAGGACATCTGCTTGAGCTTACACCAGAAGACCTGCGGTCAGCTGCCGAGAAGTGGTTAGGCAGCAGCATCAGATACACTTCAGTAGCTGGTGCGGTACCAGATGGTCTGCAGGATTATTGACCTGCTTTGACATGGCCTTTCAACTTCTGGACTGCAATTCCTGCGGTGACGAGCAGGAGACCACCAAGGGTCCAGAGAGTTATGCTCTCCCCGGCCGCAGCCCCTATGAACAGGAGTGAAAGAAATGGCGTCAGGTAGACGAGACTACCCACATCCGCAGTTGTCTCAGCTAGAGACAGGGCTCTGAGCCAGACTACAAACGCTATCCCCATCTCAAAAAGACCAACCCAGACGGCTCCGGCGAACGCCTGCCACGGAAGTGCCGTCAACGCTCCCATACGCCCCATGGAAATGCCGTAGACAAGAAGGTATAGAAGACCGAATGCAAAACCGGCCTGAAGAGATTTCACCGGCTCCTCGGAAGATCTGAGATTAAGAAGCCAGAAGGTCGCCCAGATCACAGTACTGATGAGAGCAAGCCCGATTGCAGGTAGTGAAGCTCCACCATCGATGGATCCTCCACCAAGTACCAGCACCACGACACCCGCAAAGCAGACGGCAGTCGCAGCCAGTGTCCAGGGACCTGCCCTCTGCTTCATTACAGGTATCGCGAGCAGAACAAGGACTATCGGCCACAGATAGTTTATCACCATGGCGATCTGAGCGGGGAGTCTGTCATATGCTTCGAGGAGGACCATGTAATACAGGAAAGGATTCAGAAATCCCCTCAGCGCCGATGCTCCAATGGAGTGCGAATTGCTGGGTTGGTTCTTTATCTGCTGCGCAACACCAGTCCCCCTGAATGCTCGGGAAGACAGTCTGATAAGAGACAGAGCTGCGAGCGATACAGCCGAGGACATCAAGACCAGCTGATAAGGGGTCATGTAGCGCAGGGAGATCTTGAAAGCCGTTGCTGCAGTTGACCACAGGACAATTGCCGTCAGAGCCAGAAATCCAGCCTTCATATGATCTTCAACCCCTGCACCGGCTGCTGCCGAGTGTCGAGAAGCGTGTCCCTGTTGACTCGCAATATGTTAGTGAATAGTAACCAATGACCAGTCTGCTTCCACCATTGAATCGGCGGCAGCTCAAAAAGTCGTGCATTTACGTGTCCGTCAGCTAGATAGCTCTATATATGGATGAATACAGCACTGTGTACTACCAGATATGGTAGTTATCTACTTGACGGCAGAAATTGCAGAGATATTATCGGACCGGAGGGTCGTGTCTCGGAAGTAGATTAATTACTATCGTAGACCTCCTTGCAATGCCTTTATGGATATATAAAATGCCTTCCTGGGTACGGAGCGGGTTGATGAACTGGCTGATTCGTAAGCGTGACGGTAGCGTAATCCCATACAGCAAGAACAAGATAGAGCGTTCAATAGAACGCACTCTCAGGAGTGCCGGTACCGATGCCTCCCCTTCGGACATCACTGATCAGGTGGAGGCTGCTCTCTACATGAACTTCTTCAGAGAGGGGTCCGTCCCCACTGTTGAGCAGATACTCGATTACATTGAGGAGACACTGGTCCTGCGGAAACTCACGGCAGCTACAAGAGCTTTCATCCTCTACCGTGAGAAGAAGAACGAAGCACGTGATGTAGATCACCTGCTGAGCGGGATGGCGGATGTCGTATCGGATTACATCGGAAAGGACGACTGGCGGGTCAAAGAGAACTCCAACATGAACTACTCCCTCCAGGGACTGAACTTCTTCCTCTCCTCCTCCATAACAAGCAAATACTGGCTGAGCCATATCTATACACCCTCGATCAGAGAGCTCCAGGAGAATGGTGATTTCCATATCCACGACCTGGGCATACTTGGCCCGTACTGCGTCGGCTGGGATCTGATGACGCTCCTCAAGGAAGGATTCAAGGGTGCCAGCGGCAAGACCGAATCCTCTCCCCCAGTCCATCTCAGGACAGCCCTCGGTCAGATAGTGAATTTCTTCTACACACTGCAGGGAGAAGCCGCGGGTGCCCAGGCTTTTTCCAGCTTCGATACTCTGCTCGCCCCTTTTATCAGATATGACAAGCTCGATTACAAGCAGGTCCGCCAGGCCTTCCAGGAATTTCTCTTCAATGTGAACATCCCGACCAGGGTCGGCTTCCAGGCTCCGTTCACGAATATCACTATGGACCTGAAACCTTCCCGCACATTCAGAGATCAGAATGTCATCATCGGAGGCAGAGAGATGCCCGATCTCTACGGTGACTTTCAGGAGGAGATGAACCTCATCAATACAGTGTTCGCCGAACTCATGATGGAGGGCGATTCAAGGGGCAGGATATTCACCTTCCCTATCCCGACCTATAATCTGACCAAGGACTTCGACTGGGAAGACGACAACCTGCGACCAATCTGGGAGATGACAGGCAAATACGGTGTTCCCTATTTCAGCAACTTCGTCAATTCTGACATGGATCCCGATGATGCGAGGAGCATGTGCTGCAGGCTCAGGCTGGACAACAGGGAGCTCAGAAGCAGGGGAGGCGGACTCTTTGGCTCCAATCCGCTCACAGGTTCAGTGGGAGTTGTTACAGTCAATCTCCCGAGGATTGGCTATCTCGCTAATAGCAGCGATGAGTTCTACAGCAGACTCTCACTTGTCATGGAAGCGGCAAGAGAGTCACTCGAACTTAAACGGGATCTCATCGAGAAGCTTACCGAAAAAGGACTCTATCCCTATACGAAGCACTACCTTCGAAGTGTCAAGCAGGATCTGGGTACTTACTGGGGCAACCACTTTTCCACAATAGGTCTCATCGGCATGAACGAAGCCTGCATGAACTTCGTCGGAAAGAGCATTGCTGAACCCGAAGGAAAAGATTGGGCTCTCTCTGTTCTGGACTTCATGCGGAATAAGCTTAGTGAGTATCAGGATGAGACCGGCAATCTGTTCAATCTCGAGGCTTCACCTGCGGAAGGTGCCTCCTACAGTCTTGCCCGGAAGGACATGGCCGAATTCCCAGGGGCTTATTCGATGGGTGGTGCGGACTCGTACTACACCAACTCGGTACACCTTCCCGTCACTGAGCAAAGGGATATCTACAGTCTTCTAGAGCATCAGGACCAGCTGCAGACGAAGTTCACCGGCGGTACTGTGGTGCATATATTCATTGGAGAAGCTATTGAGGACTGGAAGGTCGTCAGAAAACTGGCGAGGAATATCGTCTCCAGATTCCATCTCCCGTATTTCAGCTTCACACCCACCTTCTCCATATGCCCTGTCCATGGTTATATTGCCGGGGAGCACTTCCTCTGTCCTTATCCTCATTCGGACGAGGACGTTGCGGAGTTCGGTGATATCGTCGACCTTGAACCTGGACTTCCGGAGGGAAGTTACAGGGAGATATCTGAAGAAGATGAGAATTCTGGAACGGGAAACCTGTTCCTCAGTCTTGAAGGGGTCATTGCAAATGCCAGCGAATGAGAATGTTAAAGTCAGGGCAATCCGGACAGAGGTCTACTCCAGGATCGTCGGTTATTACAGGCCGGTACAGAACTGGAACAAGGGCAAGCGTGAGGAATTCTCACAGAGAGAGTATATCCAGTTGAGCAAGGCCGGACAGGACGATAAATAGTTGATACAGGCCCTCACCGGGACCAGCCTCATAGAATATCCCGGCAAGATATCCTCTGTCATCTTCATCAGTGGATGCAATCTATTATGCCCATTCTGTCACAATCCTGAGCTGGTACTTCCCAGCCTGCTCAGAGGAGAGTACGCTCTTGAACCCGAATTCGTCATCAACGAACTCATACGAAGGGAGGGTTTCATCGAAGCGGTCTGCATTACTGGAGGTGAACCTCTTCTATTCAGTGGGTTGGAAGACCTGATACACCGCATCAGATCGGAGACCGACCTTCTTATTAAAGTTGACACGAACGGTACGCTTCCAGATAACCTGCGGAAAATTTCAGACATCGTCGATTACATAGCAATGGACCTGAAGAGCTCCCCTTCCTCATACCCGGCAGCAACCGGAGAGAAGGCCGTATTCGAGGATGTGAGGGAATCCATCAGAATAATCAAAGGCTTGCCTATGCACGAGTTCAGGACAACTATGGTTCCGGGGCTAGTGACAAAGGAAGATGTTATCGAACTGCTGGAGCTGATAGGTCCGCTTGGGAGATATGTACTCCAGCGTTTCAGGTCTCTCAAAACTCTGGCCCCTGAACTCACCGATACAGTCTCCTATCCCAATCATTACCTTGAGGAGACCGCAGACAGAATACGATCACTCGGGCTGGCCGATGAGGTTGCTCTCCGCATCTGAGTAACAGGACGAACTCAGGCTCTCCCAATTCTCGTTGTCAGCGTTACTTGGACACCTTATCTTCCGTTCTGAAGCGATAACCGTTTGAAAGGTGTACGCTTGAGTAGACTACTGAGATGGCTCGAGAGCGAGAAGGACCGGATGTCCGGCTTCTCCCTCATGTCTGGAGCGAACATGGCCATCGCACTGATCACCTATCTGAGGTTTGCAGAGATAGCCAGTGTATTCGGGACTACATGGAAGACCGATGCATTTGTGATGGCTATGGTTCTTCCGATCCTCGCGCGGAATATCGTGGCGTACACTTTCGGCTCTTCCTTCATGCCGATATTCTCGAGGGTCAGTCTCAACAAAGGTGCAGAGGCTGCCAATCGATTCACAAGCAGGATCATCTCATGGATAGGAATGATCGGGCTCCTCACGGTCGGCGTACTGATCATGACCAGCCGGACAATGGTCTCGCTCACCGGTCCAGGGCTGGAAGCCTCCGCGATGAGCCTCTCGGCATCTATGCTGCGGATAGTCTCACCGATGATACTCCTCACTGGTGTAACTGGGATAATGGATGCCTTTCTAGCATTCAACAAACGCTATGGATTAGTGGCGATTATCAGGCTTTTCGAAATACTCACAGCCTACATCATCGTACTCACATGCTCCGGTATGCTCGACATCAGAGTGCTTCCGGTCTCCGTTGTCGGAGGAGCGTTAGTCTCCTTCATCCTTAGTCTGACCTTCGCCTTCAGACTCAGGTACAGGTTC